>JBDRIG010000028.1:0-12603 GCA_043816185.1 Elusimicrobiota bacterium
GTGTCATTTACAAATTTATATTCGTTTATCTCCACCCGTTTAGCGGGAAGGAAGCGTGTCAAAAGATGCTGATTTTTGACAAAGGGGATGCTATTTTCTACTTGACATGCTTTTCCATAGATGACCAAAAGTGGAGTTATAACACAGTCTCAACGACCAAGCTGAATTTAACAAAGTAGTGTTAGAAAACAATGTGAAAGGAGATTTTATGGCCGATAAACCAAGAAACAAAAGAAAAACTGTAGTTATTAAGAAGGCATTACAGTTTAAGTGTATTATTTTTATTATTGTCGCGATGCTCATCGTTGCTCTTAGTATTGGTTGGGATATTTATTATACTATGATGCGTGTAATCGCGGAATTAGATATTCAAGAATTATATCCAGTTATGACTAAAATTAGTAATCTTATGTTTGGAAAACTTGTGATTCTCCTGGCTATATTTTTTATAGTTACCATTTTTATTTCACATAAGTTTGCAGGTCCGATATTTAGGCTTGAAAAATCACTCGATATAATTGCCGGTGGCAACCTAACATATAGAATGTGTTTAAGAAATGGTGATGAACTTATTGAACTTCAAGACAAATTTAATAATATGGTCTCTGAAATTCAGAAAAAAATTTCTGTGGATAAAAACTTAGCAAAAATTGCCAATGAAAAACTTTTGACAATTTCCTCGCGACTTTCCAGACAAGAAGCATTATCTTATGAACTTCCCAGGGTTTTGGAGGAGATTTCGGATTTAATTGCCGAATTGAATAAAATTTCTTCCGATTTTAAAGTTTAAATTAAACTAAAATTAAGGGGTGATAAAATGTTAGATACGCAAATTATTGTAGCTGTGATAAGTATTGTTGTAATGCTGATTGTACTTGGTAAAATTTCTCGACAATTAGACAGCATTATTAGGATGCTTGAATATATCGAGAAAGAAGAAGACAATATAAAAAATACAACAGAATGGAAATGGGAGATCATTAAGGCCAAATTGGATATTTTAACTAAAGAAGTAGAAGAAGAAATTGAAGGAAAAAAAGGTAGTGAGAAAGAAATAAATTGGCAAGGATAATTTTTTGCTAAACAATTATAAATCTTATAGGTGATTAACTATCAGACCGTGTCACAATGAGCTAAAAAGTTGCATTTTTATAGAAGATAGCAACTGATGGTAAAATATGGTACTGCAATCCAACACTAGATGGTAAAAGATGGATTGCGACACAGTCTGATTGCAGGTGCCGCTGGTGAAATACCTTTGCAGATTACCTATAAATATTCCGGGATTTTAACGCGTACTATTGAAGGGACTGCTTACTGGATAAAACAACTTCTCAACTCTCCGGAATACGCTAAAAAACTTTGTCTTAATGGGCATGAGCATGTAAAACAAGAGTTCCTTCTAACCCGCCATCTTCGTGATTATTTTCTTATGCTTCTATCGCTTAATTATTCAGATGATGTTGTCCATTTATAAAATTAAAAGCTGGATTCAATAAAGATAGTGTATTCAAAAAAGAAAAATCTGTAAAGTGGAGATGTAGAAATTGTGGATATGTCCACGAAGGTGAATCTGTGTCAAATGAGTATTCTGCATGTGATCATCCGAGAGCGTATTACGAACTTTTGTGTGAGAACCATTGAGGATATAGAGTATAAATATGAAAAACATAAAAATTAAAATTCCGGCGACGACGGCAAATTTTGGTAGCGGGTTTGATATACTCGGTACATCGTTGAAGTTATATAACGAATTGGAAGTCGAACAATTAAAAATTAAAAATGACGCTTCGCTAAAATTAAAAATTGAAATTGTTGGCGAGGGAAAAGATACACTTCCAAAAGACGAGAGAAATATTGTGTATCAAGCAATGGGACTTGTCTTCGACAAGTTAGTTGAAAGTTGGAAGTCGGAAGTCGGAAGTTTAAAAATAAAACTGACAAACAGAATTCCTTTGGCAAGGGGTCTTGGAAGTTCTGCTGCTGCACGGTTGGGCGGGATAGTTGCCGCCAACGAAATTTGTGGTAATAAACTTTCGGAGGATGAAATTATTCAGATTGTTTCAAAATTAGAGGGTCATCCAGATAATGTCGTGCCTTCCTTTTTTGGAGGATTATGCGTTTGCAGTTTTGATGAAAAAAATGTAAGATACACGAAAATAAAAATGCCTTCTGATTTAAAAGCGGTTTTGTGTATTCCTGATTTTGAATTATCAACCAATAAGGCAAGAGATATTTTGCCGAAGATGGTTTCGCACAAAGATGCAGTTTTCAATTCAAGTAGGGTTGCACTTTTTATATCGGCGATTATTCAGAAAAAATATGATTTGCTGGAAATTGCGATGGACGACAAACTCCACCAGCCATACAGAAAAAAACTTATTCCAGGTATGGATGATGTTTTTAATTTTGCAAAAAAAGCTGGTGCACATGGCGTTTGTATTTCAGGAAGCGGTCCTACGATTTTAGCGGTTAGTAGTCAGAAATTAGCAGTTAAAATCGGTAAATCTATGTGCCAAGCGTTTTCTAAAAACAATGTTAAATCAAAATATATCGTCCGCGATTTTGATAACGAAGGGATAAGAGTTGCTTGGAGGCAAGAGTGAAATTACTTTCAATCAATGATAAAAAATTTAAAACGGTAATTGAAAAAAATACTTTCTATTTTTATAATCCTGTTTTTCAGGAAAAGTATGAAAGTTATATTAATTCTCTCACTGAGACATTGCTTGTTCTAAAAAATCAACTTGAAACCGAAGGAATAAAAAAAGAAATTTTTGAAAGATTGCTTGAAAACAAATCTAACGGATTGAGATGTTTACTTGCTTTAACAGGTTTTTCAAATGAAAACTTAAAAAGATTGATTACAATCATTAGAGTTATTGAAAATCCGGAGTTATCGAAATTAGTTTATAGGGAAAGGTGGATTGAAGAAGAAAAACTCACCGAGATTAAAGAATGGTCGGACACAAAAATTACAAAATTAGTCGCTGAAAATTCCTATTTTAGAAAAGGAATAGTTAATATATTTTTTGAAGGTTCTACCATTCCTTTCCTTGCCGATACACTTCCGTTATTTGAACTTAAAAAATTAAGTATATCAAAATTAAAATTTGATATTCCCGCAATGATTGATACTCTTGTAAGGTATAAAGAAAAGGGTTCATATTCCGGTAAAGCGGAAAATAATCCGGAATTTTTATTGGAAAATATTCTAAAAGATTTGAATTTAACTTTTGAAAAAGGTGATTTGACAGAACTACTGAAAAATGAAAAAGTCGCAAAGCGTACAATGGATTTTATCATTCCGAATAAGAAAAAACCTAAAATTATTATTGAAAGTTCATTTCTTGTTACTACTTCTTCAGGTCAAGGAGATAAATCTAAAACCGAAGGGAATATTAATAGTTTGATAAAAAAATATTATCCAAAAGCAAAATTTATTGGTTTTGTTGACGGAATTGGATGGTATGTTCGTAAAGGAGATTTACAAAGAATGGTTTTTGCATATGACGAAGTTTTTACATTTCATAAATCCGAAATAGAACGGTTCCAGAATTTTTTGCTTAAAGTATTCAATTTATAAAAATGATAAAAAAATATTTGAATCACATTATCCAAGGTGATTGTTTGAAATTATTAAAAACTATTCCTGACAATAGTATTGATATGACATTTGCTGACCCGCCTTTTAATCTGAAAAAAAAATACAATGGTTATAGGGATAGTTTAGAGTTTCAGGAATATCTTAATTGGTGTGAACAATGGGTCTCTGAAATGGTCAGGATTACTAAATCAACAGGGTCAATATTTATACATAATATACCCAAATGGTTGACTTACTATTCTGTGTACTTAAATAAAATTGCGGACTTCAAACATTGGATTTGCTGGAACGCATCTACTGCACCTATGGGAAAGACATTACAACCGGCACATTATGGGATTTTATTTTATGCAAAAGAAAAAAGTAAGTTAAAATTTTATGAAATAAGATGTCCACATAAAAGAGAAAGAAAAAGTAGTTATTTGATGAAAGATTATGGTGGAAAAAAATCTCTTTTACATCCGTTTGGTCCTTTAGTATCTGATGTGTGGTCTGATATTTACAGAATAAAACATAATAAATTCAGAGATGAACATCCTTGCCAATTGCCTCTTCATTTGTTGGAGAGAATTATCTTGATGTCAACGGATGAAGGCGATATAGTTTTAGATCCATTTGCTGGGACTGGAACAACTGCGATTGCTGCAAAAAGATTGGGTAGGAATTATGTAGGATTTGAATTGGATAATAACTATGTTGAAATTGCTAAAAACAAATTATTAAAAGAAAAATCAAATTCGAAATTAGGCAAGATATGGGCAAGTATTTATTTAGGGAAGGTTGCTACATTGAGAGATAAAGATTGGGAACATTTGAAAGAGTATTTTTATATACCCGAGGATATTACACAGATAGATTTTACTCCGATATTTCTTAAAGAGAATTTAAAAATTACGACACCATTAAGGGATTACATAAATAATAATGTTGAAAAAATCACAAATAAAGATTTGTTTGATTTTAATTAGGGTTTTGACTTTTCCTAATATCAAAATCTCCTAATTTCCAAATCTCTGGTTTAAATATGAATAATCTTATTGTAATGAAGTTCGGTGGTTCGTCGGTAGCAACCACAGAAAAAATAAAAAATGTTGCCAATCGCGTAACGCAAAAAGCAAAAAAATTTCGTATTGTTGTTGTCGTATCTGCTCCTGGTGATATGACTGACGATCTGATAAAAAAAGCCAATGCTATCACAGATTCGCCAGACCCGAGAGAAATGGACATGCTTCTTGCAACTGGCGAAATACAGTCAATATCGCTTCTTACGATGGCGATAAAATCAAATGGTTTTGACGCAATTTCTTTAACAGGTCCGCAGGCGGGAATTTATGCAGACAGTGTTCACACAAAAGCAAGAATCAGAAAAATCAAACCAAAAAAAATTATAGACGAACTTAAAAAAAATAAAATTGTAATTGTAGCTGGTTTTCAGGGAATAAATCCTAACGATGATATTACAACGCTTGGACGTGGTGGCAGTGATTTAACTGCTGTTGCACTTGCTGCTATCCTTAAAGCAAAAGAATGTGAGATTTATACCGACGTGAAGGGTGTTTATACCACCGACCCACGTATTGTTCCCGATGCAAAAAAACTTGATATGATTTCTTACGATGAAATGCTGGAACTCGCTGGCGTAGGAAGTCAAATAATGATGGCTCGCTCAATTGAAGTAGCAAAAAAATATAACGTAATAATTCATGTTCGTTCAAGTTTTTCGAATGAAGAAGGCACACTTATTATGAAGGAGGTTAACAAAATGGAGAATGTTGTTGTATCTGGTGTAGCATTTGATAAAAACGAAGCTAAGCTTTCAATTACTGATATTCCCGATAAACCTGGAATTGCTGCAAAGATTTTCGGTGCTCTTGCGAAAAAAAATATAAATGTTGATATGATAATTCAGTCGGCCGCTAGTGAAAAATACAACGATATTTCGTTTACCGTCTCAAAAGACGATATAAAAATCGCCGTTTCGCTGTTAAAAAATATCTCTAAAAGAGTAGGTGGTGGTACGATTATTTTTGATGAAAATGTTGCCAAGGTCTCAATTGTAGGAATTGGAATGCGCAGTCATCCTGGTGTTGCATCAAAAATGTTCAAGATATTTGCCGATAACGAAATAAATATACAGATGATTTCTACTTCTGAAATAAAAATTTCTTGCGTTATATCGGACAAGGATACCGATAAAGCTGTAAAGATTTTACATAAAGGTTTTGGATTAGGATAAACTTTATAATACAGAACATATAAAAAGAAAATATTGTTTTAAATATTTCTCCGTATAAAAGTGACTTTCTTCGAAGAATTCTTCGAAGAAAACAGGTCGCTTTTTTTTTATTTGCAATTTTTTAATTATTTTGTATAATAAATGAGTTATATGAAAATTATAGAAGTCAAAATTAAAAAAAGCGAACTCATAGAAAAATATTTGAATTGTTTTAAAACGATTATTAAAGCAGTTGTTGATATTGAAAAAAAAATAATTAGCGTAGATGCGGAACTTCACGCTGATTTAGAAGCATTGCTTTTAGAAAATGGTTCGAAACAGGAAAATCTGTGGGGAATAAATTTATATCCATTTAAGGAAAAAACGGATTTTGTGGAATATACCGCATTGATAAATATTCGACCTTCTCAAAACAACCGTTCTATGGAGATCGAAAGTGCAGAAATAAGAGAAAAAATAAAAATTATCATTGATAAACAAATAGAGTATGACTCTTAAATATCACAAAACACTGACGGAAGAAAAATGGTTACAGTTTCCGCTTCATAAGCAGATACTAATGATCGCTAACGAATTAAACAGGGCAAAAAACTGGATTATCAAAAATGATTCGCAAGAAGTAAAAAACTGTTACGAAAGAGCGTTTGAACTTATTGATTTAACCGTGGCAGTTTCGACAGGTAAGAACTTATTAAGAGAATTTTTGCGATTCAGAGAGATACTTGCTCAATTGTATTCGGAAAAAGAAAATAATGCCGAAATGAATCAAAAACTTTATAATGTCTTGTTATTGCTAAATAAAGAGAGTTATAATTTATTGGCGTAGAAATTTACTATCGAAGATGATTGGATGCCAATAAATCATACTAAAAATATATCTAAATTTTGGAGTCTCGTTTTATGATTTCTAACAGAGTAAAAATTTTTGACACTTCATTAAGAGATGGAGCACAAGGAGAAGGAATTTCTTTAACTGTTGGCGATAAATTGAAGATTGCTATTGCACTTGACGAGATTGGCATTCATTATATAGAGGGAGGTTGGCCATACTCAAATCCGAAAGAAATTGAATTTTTTTTAAAAATAAAAAAACTTAAACTGAAAAATTCTAAAATTACAGCCTTTGGCTCGACCAGACATAAAGATAATAAACCGGAAAATGACGGTAATCTTTTAGCAATTGTAAAAGTAAAACCATCCGTCGCTTGCATATTTGGAAAAACATGGGATTTGCATATAAAATATGTTCTCAATGTAACACAAGAAGAAAATCTGGATATGATTTTTTCATCGATAAAATTTCTAAAGTCAAAAGATCTGGAAGTAGTTTATGATGCAGAGCATTTTTTTGATGGCTACATTTCAAATCCTAAATATGCATTAAAAACTTTATCGGTAGCAGCAGATGCTGGTGCAGACATTATTACACTTTGTGATACAAACGGTGGAATGCTTCCCAATCAAATAGCAAAAATAATAAACGAGATTAAGATTAAAACTCCGTTGGGAATTCATGCTCATAACGATTCAGATTGTGCCGTTGCAAATTCAATAGTTGCAGTGCAATCAGGATGCGTTCTTGTTCAGGGCACTTTTAATGGATGGGGTGAAAGATGCGGAAATGCAAATTTGTCATCGGTAATTCCAAACCTAAAACTAAAATTGGGTATTGATTGTGCCTGCGACGACAAACTAAAGATGCTTACTGAAACATCACGCTATATATCGGAAGTAGCGAATATACTTCCAAATGATAAACAGCCATATACGGGTTATTCTGCATTTGCTCATAAAGGCGGCGTACATGTTGCGGCGGTTGCAAAAAAAGCATCAACTTATGAGCATGTAAACCCGTCTGTAGTTGGCAACGAAAGAAGAATTCTAATATCAGAGCTTTCAGGTAAGGCAAATATTCTTCTTAAATCACAAGAATTAAATATTGATTTTGAAAAAAATTCAGACAGAGTTAAAAAGATTTTGGAGATAGTGAAAGATCGTGAAAAAAAAGGGTATCTTTATGAAGGGGCAGATGGTTCGTTTGAACTTTTAATAAGAAGAAATCTTACCGAATATAAAACATTTTTTCAATTGGGCGGGTTCCGTGTTGCCGTAGAAAAAGATATTCATGGACAAATGAAATCTGAAGCGACAATAAAAGTATATGTTGAAGGTACGGAAGAACTTACTGCTGCCGAAGGTGACGGACCAGTAAATGCATTGGATAATGCGTTGAGAAAAGCACTTGATAAATTTTATCCGCAATTAAAAAATGTTCGTCTTTCGGATTTTAAGGTCCGAATAATAAATCCGTCCGATAGCACTGGTGCAAAAGTTCGTGTTTTAATACAATCGACCGATGGCAAAGACGAATGGTCAACCGTCGGAGTTTCTGAAAATATAATAGAAGCGTCGTGGCAAGCATTAGTTGACGCGATAGAATATAAGTTGTTAAAGAGTGATTGTACAGGTTACACTGAAAAAGCAAAAATTTTTTGAAATAACGACGAAACTGCAAGAAAATCATGAAAAGTCATTGTGAGCGAAGCGAAGCAATCTCGTCTTTAAAAAAACAAAGTCGGAATTGTTCGCAATGAGACTGTGTCACAATGAGCTAAAAAGTTGCATTTTTATAGAAGATAGCAACTAATAGTAAAATATGGTACTGCAATCCAACACTAGATGGTAAAAGATGGATTGCGGCACAGTCTCAATAACAAAATACAAATTGTGGAATAGCCTAAAAACGATTAAGGGGGAATAAAAATGCGTAGTGATAGTGTAAAAAAGGGTGTGGATAGAGCGCCGAACAGATCGTTAATTTATGCGACTGGTATCTCAAAAAAATCATTACAAAAACCATTTATAGGAATTGCTTCATCATACTCCGATTTAGTTCCCGGCCATATCGGTATGAGGGATATGGAAAGATTTATAGAGCGAGGAATTGAATCGGCGCAGGGTACACCTTTTATTTTCGGACTTCCCGCTATCTGCGACGGCATCGCGATGGGACACTCAGGTATGTGTTATTCTCTTCCCTCGAGAGAACTTATAGCCGACTGCATTGAATCGGTAGCAAATGCACATAAACTTGATGGTCTTGTGCTTCTTACAAATTGCGATAAAATTACACCAGGAATGCTTATGGCTGCGGCACGATTAAATATTCCATCGATAGTTGTTACGACTGGTCCGATGATGACGGGTTTTTGCAACGGTAAAAGGCGTTCTCTCGTGCGTGATACTTTTGAAGCAGTTGGGCTTTATCGTGCAAAAAAAATAGATGAAAAAGAACTTGAAAAATTGGAGTTGGCTGCATGTCCAGGAGCTGGTAGTTGTCAAGGTCTTTACACTGCTAACACGATGGCCTGTTTGACGGAAACAATGGGAATGTCTTTACCTGGTTGTGCAACTGCATTAGCTGCATCGTCTAAGAAAAGACGGATTGCATACGAATCAGGGCAAAGAATAGTTGAACTTGTAAATTTGCAAATTTTACCGAGGAGAATTTTAACCGATGAGGCGTTTCATAATGCAATCGTAATGGATATGGCATTAGGTGGTTCAACCAACACAATACTTCATCTTCCGGCAATAGCGAATGAATGTGGAAAAAAACTTCCGTTAAAACTTTTTGATGAAATTTCACAAAAAACACCGAATATAGTAAAATTAGAACCCGCTGGCGATTATTATATGGAGGATTTAGAAAATGCAGGCGGTATTCCTGCGGTTATGTCAGTATTAAAAACTAAACTTAAAGACAATCCTACCATCTCAGGAATACGACTCTCGGAAATAATAAAACATGGTAAGGTTGAAAATAACGATGTCATAAGGCCGATAAACAGACCGTACAGTAAAACTGGTGGCATTGCAATCCTTTTTGGAAATCTTGCACCAAATGGATGTGTTGTAAAACAGTCAGCAGTTTCTGCAAAAGCATTAAAATTTATAGGTACAGCAAAAATTTGTGAGTCGGAAGAATTCGCAATGAATTTAATCACCTTGAAAAAAATCAAAAAAGGTGATGTGATTGTAATAAGAAACGAAGGGCCAAAAGGTGGTCCAGGAATGAGAGAAATGCTGTCGCCAACTTCTGCAATTGTTGGACTTGGGCTTTCAGATTCGGTTGCATTGATTACCGATGGCAGATTTTCAGGTGGTACCCGCGGGCCTTGTATAGGACATATTTCTCCAGAAGCGATATCCGATGGACCTATCGGAATAATTAAAGATGGCGAAGAGATATGCATTGATATTCCCAACAGAACAATTTCAGTTCGTCTGACAGACGTTGAAATAAAATTGCGACTTGCAAGAAAAAAATCTGTTGAACCGAAAGTAAAAACCGGTTGGCTTAGTCGATACGCAAAATTAGTAACATCGGCGGATTTAGGTGCAGTGTTGAAATAAGAGAGGCAGTTCATAGTTTATAGTTCGGGCAGGGTTTGTCAAAACAAAAGTAGTGCGACAAGTTTCAGCATCGCTTAACTTGTTGTACAGGAATTTGAAAAAGCAGGAATTGTAGGGCAAACCTTTAGGTTTGCTTATTTGCATGGCTAAAGCCATGCCCTACAAGCCCTGCCCTACAATTTGTAGGGCAAACCTTTAGGTTTGCTTAACTTGTTGTATAGGAAATTGAATAAATAATGTGGTAGTGGGTAGATTCGGGTCTCCTGACCCGAATGTCCACAGGTCGGGAGATCTGTGGCTACCCTTGTCGTACAGGAATTTGGAAGCGAACATTTTATACCACACTTTAGTGGGTCCGACTAAAGTCGGGTTTAATTTGAAGGAAGGAGTTAATTTATGCTAAAAACAGGAGCGGAAATTTTTATTGAGTGTTTGTTGAGGGAAAAAGTGGAAGTGTTGTTCGGAATTCCAGGCGGTTCTGTGCTTCCCATTTTTGATAAAATTTACGATACTCGTGATAAAATCAAATTTGTTCTGACGAGACACGAGCAAGGTGCTGGGCATATGGCGGATGGATATGCTCGTTCAACTGGAAATGTCGGCGTCTGCATTGCAACAAGTGGCCCTGGTGCGGCAAATCTTACGACTGCACTTGCAACCGCTCACATGGATTCAATCCCGATGGTTGCATTCACAGGTCAGGTTGCAACAACACTTATCGGAAACGATGCTTTTCAGGAGGCAGATACAACAGGCATAACCCGTTCAGTTACAAAACATAATTTTCTTGTTAAAAACGTCGAGGATCTCGCAAAAACGATCAGTGAAGCATTTTATATCGCAAAAACGGGTCGTCCCGGTCCAGTACTCGTTGATATTCCCGTTGATATTCAGAGGGCTGAGTGTGAATTTGTTTGGCCAAAAAAAATAGAAATCCGTTCTTATAATCCGGTTTACGAAGGACATACAGGGCAAATAAAAAAAGCAGCGGATTTAATAAACTCGTCAAAACAGCCGCTTTTATATGTCGGTGGAGGAATTATATCTGCTGATGCGTCGCAGGAATTATTGTCACTTGCAGAAAAAATTAACACACCTGTTACGACGACACTTTTAGCAATCGGTAGTTTTCCACCAGATCATCCGTTGAATATTTTTATGCCTGGAATGCATGGTAATTATGCAGCAAATCTTGCGTTTCAGAATTGCGATTTAATAATTGCCGTCGGTGCCCGTTTTGATGATAGGGTAACTGGAAAACTTTCTGCATTTGCTCCAAAGGCAAAAATTGTTCATATTGACATTGATCCGACATCCATTTCTAAAAATGTTTCCGTTGATGTACCTGTTGTTGGTGACGCAAAAAAAGTAATTACAGAACTTATAAAATATGTGAAGAAAAAAAACAACAGTGAGTGGCTTAAAAAAATCTCCGAGTGGCAGAAATTAAATCCATTCTCATACAAAAAAGACAATAAACTTCGACCACAATTTGTCGTTGATAAAATTTCTGAAATAACAAAAGGCGAAGCAATCGTTGTAACGGAGGTAGGACAAAATCAAATGTGGGCGGCGCAGTTTTATAGGGCGAAATTTCCGAGACATTTTTTGTCCAGTGGCGGGCTTGGAACGATGGGCTACGGTTTTCCCGCTGCTATCGGTGCCAAAATTGCAAATCCTAAGAAAACTGTTATTGATATTGCTGGTGACGGTTCAATTCAAATGAATATACAGGAATTAGCAACTGCCGTCTTAAATAATGTAAATGTTAAAATCGTAATACTTAATAATGCACATTTGGGAATGGTTCGTCAGTGGCAAGAACTTTTTTACAAGAGAAGATATTCGGCAACATGCCTTACGAAGCCGAATGGTTGTTTACCGTCGGATGCATCTGCCAAAAGACCGTCATGGATGATACCAGATTTTGTTAAACTTGCAGAAAGTTATGGTGCAGTAGGACTAAGAATCACAAAAAAAGAGGATGTTGAAAGTACACTTGTTAAAGCATTAAAAATAGAAAAAGTTGTTGTTATGGATTTCATCGTTGAGGAAGAGGAAAATGTGCTTCCTATGGTTCCCGCTGGCAAGGCACTTGACGAGATAATAACATCATTGGCTTAGATTATTGATGTTCAACCTCAATAAATAAATATGTCGCCTAAATGTTAACAACGTCTGAAAAAAAGGGAAATAATGAATAATTGTTAGCTAACGATACGTTGTAGAGTAATTCCTTTTGTGTCTTTTAAGTACTGCGATGGTGTTTTGTAATTTAATTTTTTGAGTCTTTTGTTTTGGTTGTAGTCGTCAACAAACTCCAAAAGTTTATTATTTAGATCAA
>JBDRIG010000029.1:0-15025 GCA_043816185.1 Elusimicrobiota bacterium
TTTGATCTAAATAATAAACTTTTGGAGTTTGTTGACGACTACAACCAAAACAAAAGACTCAAAAAATTAAATTACAAAACACCATCGCAGTACTTAAAAGACACAAAAGGAATTACTCTACAACGTATCGTTAGCTAACAACTACTACTTCGTTAAGTTAGTTTGTTGTTGCGAGGTGAAACCGAAGTAATCTCAGTGATTGCGAGAGTCAGCAGGACTCGTAGCAATCTCCCTGTGTTGACGTTATGAGATTGCTTCGTCGCTCATTTCATTCGCTACGCCCGCAATGACAGACATTTTGTTGTTGCGACACAGTCTCAATGATTGACAAATATATTGATTATTTCACGCACAATTTATTGTGTAGAAAAGTAACATCGTAGTAACAAAACATAAAAACACATTGTTCGTCCATTTTTCCAATCCCTCCGTCTTAAAATAAATAAAGTAAAAATCGACCACAACTGTTGGCAAAAAAATTGATATGTGCGATAATTGTAAAAGTAGATTGCCTATTTCAATTGGATATAAAATATGAAAAATTGTTTTTTAATCAAAAAAACCAAAAAGTTTTTGCCGATATTGTTTACCATTTGCAATTTACTGTTTTATTGCCCAGTATTTGCTACAACGATATCATTTTTTGAAGTTAATTCTGATAGCGTGACGATAAATGTGAATGTTGGGGATAATCCAGTTGAGACAACATATGCATTAAAGTGTATTGTGGGTATTGAAGGTGAAAAAACTACATACTATCTTCAAGCAGATTATACGCTTGCTGATGATGAAGTATATCAAACAAGTTCTACATGGCAAAACGCTGATGGTAAATGGGCCGTAATCGTTTCAACACCAAACCTGCCGATAGAGATTTCCGTGTCAAGCGATAGTGCTGAATCGGCATACTCGAATTGCATTTCTACTTGGACCCGTCTTGTCGTACCAGAAGCACCAACCGTTATAGGCTGTTACGAATACGGCGCCGGAAGTTTAACAGGGTATTTCACCAAAATATTCATAAACTCAAGAAATTCGAAGCATACACAGTATGCGATAATGAAGGAGGGGGAATCGTCGTATTTGGATGGTGAAGGACGTTCTGGTGTTGGTAAAGTGTGGAAAACAAAAACCGAGTGGAATAAACAAGGTGAATACCATATGAACTGTTTATTAAACTGTCCATCAAATTCAGAATTTAGCTTCGTAATTATTGCAACATCAACTGCTCGAGTCGAGGAGTCACAAGAATCATTAGTATCGGGCTGCACAACACCAGCACAACCGTTTACATTTTCTACTACAACGAACCACCAACCACGAGAACAGGAAGACGATTTTATCAAACTTGATTGGGAACCAATTAATGATTATACCAATTTTACTAATTACCAGATTTGGGCTTTATCACCGATGTATGAAAATTTTGTTTTTATTAGTTCTGTAACAAAATCAGCTACAAGTTTTAATTACGATATTGATGGCTCAACACCTGCAGCACCGTTGATAGACGATATAACCGTGAGGGCATTGGGAAACACCGTAACGCTTTCGTGGCCAAATGTTGATATTCCAACAGCATCTCCAACATATAAATACAAAATTATAGCAGTAGCAGATACTCAAGATTCTATCTACAATGTTTGCATTGCTACTTATCCGCAAGAAGGTAATGGTGTTTGCGTTACCCCCATAATAAAAGGCTACAAAGTTTATCATCAGCGTAATAATTCATCATATTTATATTCTACAGTAACTTCAACACAGATTATTATTTGGGGTCTTACACTAAATACTACACATACTTTTTCTATTTCAGCGATATCTACTGACGATTTAGAATCTCCTAAAATCTCGACATCTGTATATTTGTCTTATTTAACAAGTGAGTTTAATATAACTGAGATAAGTGTTTCAATAGGTGCTTTCCAAAACAATATGTTTGTGGGTGTATCAACTTTGCCAGAAATAACCATAAGTTTTAATAAGGTTATTGATACAACTACGGTAAATTCAAAAATTTATATAAAAGCAATAAGTGATAACAAAAATATGTCTATTCCTGAATCCGTGCAATCAACTTTGTCTGTATCGGAGAACAAAACCACCATCAAACTAAAAGCAGGATTATATTATGGCTATAGATATCAATTAATAATAGATTCTGTGACAGATCTTCTTGGTAATAGTGTTTCTAATATTACCGACTTTGACACATTGTACAACTTAAATATTGAAAATAAGATAGTTCCAAAAACAGTCACCTATATAGAAATTTCTGACCTAATAAGTGGTGGTAATGGATATATGTTTGTTACTGAAAATCCACAAAAAATAGAGATCGATATTGCAAAAAGTAAACTTGGTTTTAATAATATGCCAGTGGCAACATTTGAGCTTAATATGTATAACGAGCAAGGAAGTCAACTGAATCAATTTGAAGAATATATTACTATTGGCATTGGCTATTCCGATGTTGGCAATGATGGTTTTGTAGATTCATTATGTGGTGATAATAGTTGGATTGAAGTAGATTCGCTTGCTATGTGGCATTTAGATGAAGAAAGGAGGGTATGGATGAAATTATTATCGACAGTTGACAAAGTTAAAAAAGTTGTGAGTGCGAGAACAAAGCAACTAAGTGCATTTGCTTTGGTGGGAATATTAAGTTATTCTATGGTGGATGTGAAGGTATATCCAATACCGTGGATACCTGAAGACAATAGGCCACACACAGGCACGCTTGAGGGAGGAATTACATTTACAGGTTTGCCTTCGGAAGGCGAAATTTCTATCTACACGATAACTGGTGATCTTGTAAGAAAATTAAGTTTTGATTTAAACGATAATGCTAATAAAAAATGGGATGGTAAAAATCAAGATGGACAGGATGTAGCAAGCGGGGTGTATTTGTGGTTTGTAAAAACGGACAAGAATAAAAAAACCGGTAAACTGATGGTTATAAGATAGAGTTTTATGTATGTAAAAATGTTTGAAAAGTTTCTTCTGACACGATTATGACGTCGCACATTGGGACTGTGTCGCAATAGCAAAATGTGTGCCATTACGAGTGATTTTGTCCGTCATTTAGAGCGAAGCGAAGCAATCTCGAACTTCAACACCGAGATTGTGAAGTATTACACTTCGGAAGCCTCGCAATGATCAAAAGTAGAGTTATGACACAGTCTCTCATTTCATGGGGTGGAGGGATGGAAAGATCGTCAACTAAAATGGATACAAATCAACAAACTCAGGAGCAGTTACTTATCAATAATCAATATCTTACCATAAAAGAAATTGGTAAGGGTGGATTTGGCGTTGTATGGAAAGCGTATGATTTTAGTTTGAAAAATTTTGTTGCAGTAAAAAAATTACTTGATCATCTTGCAGAACCAAAATTTATCGAGATGTTTTATAAGGAAGCTCTTATAGCAAAAAATCTTATCAATGACAATATTGTTAGAGTGCATCATTTCTGGCAAAGTAGCGATGGTGGATATTATTTATTATTGGATTATATAAGAGGCTATAATTTAGAACACCTACTAAAAAAATGTAGGAAGTCAGATATTAAATTGCCATGGGAAATGGCTATTCATATCTGTCTCGGAATACTAAAAGCATTAGATTATGCAAACAGATTAGCAAAAGATCCGTTGACCGAAAAACATTATAAGTTAGTTTACAGAGATATTTCGCTCGAGAATATACTAATATCGTATCACGGTGTTGTAAAATTAAGTGATTTTGGCATTGCGACCACCGAAGGGACAGTAAGTCGCGAAACCAAACAGCGGATAATTACAGGCAAGTATGGCTACATGTCGCCTGAGCAAATAAGAGGAGATATTGATATAGATCATAGGTCAGATATATTTTCCTGTGGCGTAGTGTTATACGAGATATTATCTAATTCACAATTATTTATAGGTGATACAAGTACAATAAAATCTCAAGTACTTCAAACAAAATTTGATTTTGAACCACTAAAAAAATTAGACATACCAGATAAACTTATTGAAATAGTTGCAAAAGCATTAGAAAAAGACAAACAAAAAAGATATCAAACTGCACTTGAGATACTTCACGATTTAAATGAAATGTTGAAAGGTCGAGAGATGGAAGAATTGGCAACCGAAGTGTCAAGTTTTGTGTCTCATGTATTTTCTGAAGAACTTTCAAAAGAACAAGAATATATTCAACAAGTAAAACAATTGAACCTGCAAAATATTTTGAATGACCCAAACGTCAAAAAAATCACTTGCAGGGATTTCATAGTTGGTGGAATGGAACCGATTATAGGAGTATCATCACCCACAGTTGGAACCAGTGTAAATGTAGGACCAGAAGAGGCTAAGGGCAAAACGGTTTTCGAGGAAGTCGGCGATTGGCTAACATTAAAATTCAAATTATACCATAAAATATTTATTAAAGGTTTTTTTGGTGCAGTGATTGCTGCCATTTTATTTATAATATTTGATATATTTATCCCAGGCAATATTACACCTATGGGTAAAAAAATACACTTTCATATACATCCGCCAGATGCCATACTTACCACAGTGCCAGTAGGGGTTATTGTAACTATGAAATCCCGCGACGATAAAATTATTCTTTCGAAGATTAAAACATCTGAACAAAATTCAACAATTGAACTGAGAAAAATTTTACCAGGAAGTTATATGGTAACTGCTGAAAAAGAGGGTTTTAATTCTATTACGCAAACTGTAAGAGTCGAAGGGCGCGGCAAAGGAACAAGAAATATTCAGGAAATATATGTTGTTTTAAGTGTTTTCATGAAAATAGATTCTGAACCATCGGGGGCAGAGGTAAAGATTGACGGAAACAAACTTGGTAATACTCCATGGGAGGGTGAGCTTTTGGCAGGTAAGCATACTGTAGAGCTTTTATCAGAAGGATTTGAAAAATTAGGGTCAGCAGCAAGAGAAGTAAAAGAAGGTCGATGTAGTTTAAATTTTTCAGAACAGGAAAAAACAAAAATATTCGCAGGTGTTGACCAAAAATATTGGGATTGCGAAATCGCCAGTATAAAAGATGTAAATGTAATTAAATTAAAAGGGTATATGTTTAAAAATTTTTCAGTTAATTCGGCTCCCGAGAGTACATTAGTATTTGTTAACAATGAAGATAAACCGTTTGGAATGACACCTGTTATTATTCCATTAAAATTTGGTGTGCATTCTTTGAGATTTTCAAAACCTAGTGGAAAATATCAAGATGCAAATGTAACAGTTAAGGTTGATAAAACAAGTCCTGCGGATGTTTCCATATCTCTTAATAAATGGATAACTTTTGTTGTTTATGATAAGGAGCAACCTGAAAAAACTCTTTCTGCCGACGTAAGAATAGAAGGTTCCAATATAAATATTTCTAAAAAAACATCTGCTAAAGCACCGCTTAAAGTTGCATTACCCATCAATAAAAAATACAAGGTTATTTTTGATGCTAGAGATGAATATAAATTGTTGAAACTCGAAAATATAAATATACAACAGACAGATACTGTTGTTGGAAAGTTAGAACTTCAAGAGCCATCTTTTGAAATTGTTGTAAAAGAGGAAGGAACAAAAACTCCAATCAGCGGTGCGTTTGTATGGATAGATAATGTCTTAAAGGGTCGTACTGACGATTCGGGATTATGGAAGGATAACGTAGTAGAAAGTACAAGTACGGTAAAGATTATCGCAAATGGTTATGTAGAAAAATCGATTAAAAAGGAATTTTTACGCGGTCAAAAAATAGTTCTTAATATTACGTTGCAGTCTGCAATACCAGTTGCTTGCCCAAAATGTGGCATAAAATATCCGTTTGATACTGAAAAAGTATTTTGTATAGAGTGTGGAGAAAGACTAAAAAAACAATAAGTTAATAGATTGATGAATTATGAAAAAACTACCAAACATTATTATCTTTTTTATTTTATTATATCGGAAATTAAATTCGATATTGATTGCACGAATTAGATGGCAGATTATACCACTGCAATTCCGGTATATCAGAACTAATTACAGAAGTATGCAGATTAAAAGCAAACTTATAACGAAGTTGCCTATCTTATTATTGATTGCTTGTTTATTTTGTAATTATTGTTTTGCAGAGCCCGCAGACGAAAAAATTCAATGCCCTGTTTGTCATAAAGAAATTATTACAACAGACAAGTTTTGTGGATATTGTGGTGCAAAATCGACCCTTAAGCCACCAAAACAAGCCAAGCCTCCTAAACCCGCAAAGATAAAAAAAGATAGTACATCTAAACTGGAATCGGAAAAAGTTGAGCCGTCCAAGTCTGCAAAACCAGTCAGTAGATCTAAAAAAATATTGCCTGGCATCTCTAAAAATATTAAAAAAGCAGCATCAAGTAGTTATAAGTTTACCAAAAGAGCATTGCTTAATGTTTCTAAAATTGTTAAAAGAGCGATATCGAGTAATTATGAATTTGGTAGAAAAAAGGCTGTTAGGGCGGGCGAAGTAAGGATTGGTAATTATCGTATTTTAAATCCCAAGAAGTCTCTAAAAGTGGAAAATATTGAGCAGGTGATATTGAATTTAGATCTTCGCACTGATTTAGGGAATTTAAAACACATACTAAAAAATAGTGATATTGAATATGGCGTATTGCTAAATAATTTTTATATGTCCACTATGCATATTCCTAAAAACTCTTATTCCATGAATTATGCAGACAATGAATATACATCTGCAGCAAATATATTTCGCGGTATATTTTATCTTAAATTTCTCGACGGTAGGCCACAAAACAACTACAATAGATTGAGAAAAGTTGATTTATTGATGGGCATAGGAGTTGTTAAATCCAACTTATTTATTACTACTCCAAATTATCCAACTAAACATTTCGCTGGGGTTTATCCTACGGGTCATGCTCAACTTGAAGTGCCTTTAAATCAACATTTTCAGTTTTTGTTCACAGGTAATCTTGTGAGTATTAGAGGCAATTCAAGAACATATAACTATAATAGTTGCAGTTATGAAATATTTATACAACCAGACGAATATGCTGCCTGGCGATTTAGTATAGGACAAAGAATACAACGGTCTGCTATAAGTCAATCTGTGAGCAATATGTTAACATTAAATTTTGAGTGGGGTTGGTAAAGGGAGATCTGGAGATTGTGCCTTGACATTTAGTAAATTAATAAGTAACTTGTTGTAAAACCACCAATTATAAAACCACCAAAAAAGTCCTTGAGTGGTTTTTTGATTACAGTAAAATATTGTGTAATCTAAAAAATTATGAAAATAAAAAAAATTGGAATTATTTATGGAGGAAAATCGTCGGAGCGAGAGATTTCATTGAAGACAGGTTCTGCTATTGCAGATGCGCTAAAAAAAGAGAAATATAAAATTGTGCCTATAGATTCTGGTAAAAAGGATTTTGTAAAAAAACTTTTATCAGAAAAGATTGATTTTGCTTTTATTGCACTTCATGGTCGTTTTGGTGAAGATGGTACCATGCAATGTCTTTTGGAAATTTTAGAAATTCCATATAGTGGATCTGGGGTATTGGCTTCCGCTCTGGCTATAAATAAAATTTTATCAAAGGTAATTTTTGAATCCAAAAATATTCCAACACCTAAATGGCAAGTTGTTGTATCTGCTCCTCGTTCCTTATTTCTTCGACAGCTACAACAAGTCTATTCAATTATTTCCCGTTTTCCCGTCATTGTCAAACCATCGAAACAAGGTTCGGCAATAGGGATTACAATTGTAAGAAAAAAATCGCAACTAAAAAAAGCGATAGAAAATGCACTAAAATATGATTGTGAATCTCACCTGATGGGTGTCGAAGGTGGACAGGTAATTATTGAGGAATATATTGCAGGCAAAGAAATAACAGTTCCAATACTTGGAGATAGAGTTCTCTCGCCGATTGAAATTATTCCAAAAAATGAATTTTATGATTTTCATTCGAAATATGCAGATGGTGGTTCCAAGCATTTAATTCCGCCTAGGCTTTCTCAGAAAACTATTAATAAAGCAAAACAACTTGGACTTTTATCTCATAAGTGTCTTGGATGTAGTGTAATGTCTCGCGTAGATATGATTGTTGACAAGAAAAACAAAATTTATGTGCTGGAGGTTAATACAATCCCCGGAATGACTGCGACATCTCTTTTTCCTGAGTCAGCGAAGTACGACGGTTATACGTTTGCAGAATTAATAAAAAAAATAATAGAGCTATCGTTAAATCAATATTCTAAAATGTGAATATTTTATAATATCTAAGTATAAATGAAATGGGAAAACATAGAGTTAGAGTACGACATAAGGTAAAAATTGGGCGAAACAAAAAAAGAAAAAAGATATTAGTTAAAGTTACATTGGTAATTATTTTATTTTGTGCGTTAAGTTTTGCCATTAATAAAGTATCAATGTTTTTGTTGACCTCTTCGATTTTTGACATAAAATTAGTAGAAATAAAGGGAAACAATATTATTGATAAGTCGGTAGTTTTGAATTGTCTGGATTTTAATGGAAAAAATATATTTCTGCTAAAATTAAAAAACAAGGAATCACAATTAAAAGAAGAGTTCGCCGTTATAAAAAATGTGAAAATAAATAGATGGTTTCCAAATAAAATAATTGTTGAAATTGAAGAACGAATACCACTTGCAGAAATATTAACTCCAAATAAGAGAGTAGGAATTGATGAAAATTTGAAACTATTTGTTTTATCAGAAAACTACACGGTACTTACAAAAATTTCAGATGATTTAACTTTGGAAAACAAGATTGTCTGCTTGAGATTTCTTAAAGAAATTTTGAATTTACCTGTTTACAAAAAAATAAAAGAAATTACAGCGATTTCGCCCAATGATGTTGTTTTTTTTATTGAAAATAATTGTAAAGTTTGTATTGGTAACGAGCAAAATGTAGAGCAGAAAATTTCTTATCTCGAAAAGGTCCTCAGTGATTTAGAAACAAAAGGTAAACAAGCACAATACATAAATATGCGTGATTTTTCAGACGAAAATAAAGAGGTAGTTATAAGAATGAATTAAAATATAAGGATAAATTAAAAGTGGTTGGATTATATTTTTTTATTATTGGAACATTTTTTGGTTCATTTGCGAACGTGGTAATACGACGGCTTCCATATGGCAAATCGATAGTAAAGCCTGCCTCACATTGTCCAAAATGCCTCATTCCAATAAAGTGGTATGATAATATTCCCATAGTAAGTTTCTTTCTGTTGAAGGGAAAATGTCGCAACTGCAAAACTACTATCTCGCCCGAATATCTTTTTGTTGAATTAGTAACGGCAGTTTATTTTTTGATGGCTTATTTCCATTTTGGACTAACGTCAATTTTTTTTATTTCGCTTTTTTTAGGTTTTTCTCTTATCGTAATATCTTTTACCGACCTACATTTAAAAATAATTCCCGATAATATAATAATTTTGCTTTTGGTTTTTGGACTCTCCTCAAGTTTTTTCAATCCTGTTGTGAATTTCAATTTTTTAAATTCCATCAAAGGTGCATTGTTTGGCGGAGTATTGCTTTTCCTTATTGCGTTTGTTGGGTGTAAAATCTATAAAAAAGATGTATTAGGCGGTGGGGATATAAAACTTCTTGCTGCTGGTGGAAGTTTTCTGGGGTTACAAAACATTTTTTTTGCATTTTTTGTTGCTTGCTTCATTGGCGGGATTATAGGGTTGTTTTTAATTCTTATTAAAAATAAAAAAAAATCCGATTTTATGCCTTTCGGACCTTTTATATCAATAGGTATACTTATTATTTTATATATAGGATTATGGAAATAAAGAGATAGGTAAGAGGTAGAGAAGTAAGAGACAAATACTACATTTTTTTAAGGCACCTCTACTTCAGTAAGTATTCTTTTCACAATATCTTCCGATGTTATGTTTTCCGCTTCCGCTTCATAAGTTAAAATAATTCTGTGTCTTAAAACATCCATCGCAACATTTTTTATATCCTCTGGTGTTACATAGCCACGACCAGATATAAACGCATACGACTTCGATGCTTCTGCTAAATAAATTGAAGCACGCGGCGAGGCACCATACGATATCATATTTTTCAAATCTTTAATTTTGTATTCTTCTGGATTTCTTGTAGCAAACACGATATCAACAATATAGTCTTTTATCTTTTCGTCCATATAAACTAATCTGACCGATTCCCTTGCTTTTTTAATTCTTTCCGCGTTCACCACTTTTTTTACCTCTCCAAAATTATTCGTAGATACTTTTTCCATAATTTCTTTTTCTTCTTTTTTATTTGGATATGTTATTTTTATTTTAAACATAAACCTATCAACCTGTGCTTCGGGAAGTGGATATGTGCCCTCTTGTTCAATCGGATTTTGTGTTGCAAGAACCATAAACGGGTCGTCAAGTGGATATGTTTTATCTGAAATTGAAACTTGTCTTTCCTGCATCGCCTCTAAAAGTGCCGACTGAACTTTAGCAGGCGCACGATTGATTTCGTCGGCAAGAATTAAATTGGCAAAGACAGGACCTTTTTTTATATTAAATTCAGCAGTTTTTGGATTAAATACCATAGTTCCTATAACGTCACCAGGCAATAAATCAGGAGTAAACTGAATTCTTGAAAATTTACAGTCAATTGAATTGGTGAGTGTTTTGATAGCAAGTGTTTTTGCAAGACCAGGAACTCCTTCAACCAAAATATGTCCGTCAGATAAAAGTCCAATAAGAAGTCGTTCTAAAAGATAGTGTTGTCCTACAATAACCTTTTCCATTTCGTTTGTAACTTCCGATACAAACAACGATTCTTGTTTAACAAGTTCATTAATTTCCTTAATACTTTTTTCCATTTTTTTAAATCTCCTTTAGAGTATTAGCTAAATTGTTGTTTTTTTGATAAATAGCACTACTTCATTAAGTTCAGTTTGTTATTGTGAACGACCTTGTCCGTCATCTATCGGTGCTCTCAAGTGTAACACTTCACAATTTCGGTAACAGATTTCTTTCAGTCTGAATGACAGTTTTTCGCAATGACACCTTGTAACACCACACCATGCCGTTACTACTGGACATGTAAAAAATTTCAAAAATTCGATTTTTTAGTGTCCCTACATAATAAAGTTGTTGTTCAATCTGGCGATGAATTAAAACGATGAGATAAATTTTTTTTTACTTTTTCTAAATCACTTTTTGTATCAACACCTATTGTTTGATATTTTGTTTTTGCGACATAAATTTTATAACCATTCTCTAAAATTCTAAGTTGCTCAAGTTTTTCTGAGATCTCGAGATTAGATTGTTCCATCTGTGCGAACTTTAGCAAAAAATTTTTTCTATATGCGTAAAGTCCAATGTGCTTAAAAGAATTTGAAAGTGGAAGTCGAGAAAAATAAATTGCGAAATTATTTTTATCCAAAATCACTTTAACATTATTCGGATTAATTTTTTCTTTCTCGTTTTCAAAATCCGTCGCAATCGTGGCAACCTGAATGTTTTTATTTTTTATAAGTGGTTCAATGGCACCGTCAATAATTTCATGTTTTATCAATGGTTCATCGCCCTGTATATTTACAGTAATATCGCAATTGATTTTTTTTGCAAGGAATGCGAGGCGGTCAGTTCCACTATTACATTCAGGCGTCATAACAATTTTCGCACCAAAACCCACAGCACAGTCAAAAATCCTTTTATCGTCGGTGGCAAAAATAACCTCGTTTAAAAGTTTCGATTTCAAAGCCGCTTCATAAACCCATTGAATCATTGGTTTGTTTAAAATTTTGGAGAGTGGTTTCCCAGGGAATCTTGTAGAAGAATATCTTACAGGAATAATTCCGATTATTTTCATTTCAACTTATTTTTATTTCAACGATTTAGTCAGTTCCGTCATAGAAACTACCGCTGTTCCAAGTTTGCCGACGACAATGCCAGCGGCAGAATTTGCAATTTTTGACGCATCCAACAACGATGCACCACAAGACAAAGCAAGCGTTAAAACGGCAATCACTGTATCGCCAGCACCAGTTACATCAAAAACTTCTTTTGCCATCGTTGGTATATGCGTAATTCTTTCTTTTTCAAAAAGTGTCATTCCATTTTCACCTTGAGTAATTAAGACAGAACGACATTTAAGTTTTTTCATTATTTTTAATCCAAGATTTTTTAAGTCATTCTCATCTTTTAATTTAGAAATACCTATTCCCGCAGTTGCCTCATAAATATTTGGGGTTAAACAGTCCACGAATTTATATCTTGAAAAATTCTCAATTTTTGGATCAACGGTAATAATCTTTTTATATTTTTTTGCTAATCGTATAATCTGTTTTATCAACTTTTGTGTTACAACACCCTTGCCGTAATCCGATACCAAAACAGCATCCGATTCAAGTATTTTTTTGTTTATAAATTGTATAATTTTTTCCGTCATTGGTGGCAAAAGTTCACGCACTGTTTCTTTATCAAATCTTACAACTTGTTGATGTCCTGCTATAATTCGAGTTTTAACCGATGTTTTTATTGTGTTATCAGTAATAATTCCACTAACATCAATACCCTTTTTGTTAAATTCTTTTAGTATAACTTCTGCGGTGTAATCATTACCTACAAGACCAACAATTGAAACACCGCCACCAAGAGAGACTATGTTATTAGCAACATTTCCAGCACCACCGAGTTGGTACGTTTCGTTTTTAACCTCAATTACAGGGACAGGTGCTTCGGGAGAAATTCTTCTTGCTTCACCACGCACAAATTTATCAAGAATTAAATCGCCGACGATAAGTACCTTCGCTTTTTGGAACTTTTCTAATATATTATTTAAATTCATAGAGAAAATTATATAAATTTGTCAATGAAAAGTCAACAAACAGTTATATAAAAGTGGAAGCATAATTTCGTGATGGCCAATAAAGTAAAACCCGTTGTTTCCGTTAGGGCGAGATACGACATTTTCAAAAGCACGATATTGATAATTCATATCAAAATTCGCAGCCGTAAAATTTTTCACTTTATTGCCGAGATTTCTTGAAAGATTGATAGCCTTTAAAAAGACCTCAGGTAAAATTACAGCAGAACCAAAATTAAGTATTACACCGTCTTCAAGTTTTGATACGATTTCAGAAAATTTCAAAAAATCATTGTAGGAAGTTTTGCCCCAACTTGCACCGTCACATTCTGGATGCTGATAGAGTATATCCGTTCCGATACCTACATGAACGGTCGCTGGAATTTTTAGTTTATGCGCATTTCCAAAAATACTTTCTTTATGAAATTTAAGTTTTTTTTCATTTATCATTTTTCCAATTGATTCACCAAGTCCTAAATTTTCATTAGCACCTATTTTTACCGTTTCATTTACAAGACTACCTGTTTCAAAAGCCATTCCAAATTTTCCATTTGGTAATTGTTTGGCAACATCCTCAGACGTTTCTCCACAATATGAAATTTCAAAATCATGAACAATTGAGGCACCATTCGTCGCAATTGCTGTAATAAAATTCTTTTCCATCATTTCAATAACAAATCGAGAAAGTCCACATTTAATTATATGTGCTCCGAACATAAAAATTATGGTTTTTTTATTTTTTTTTGCAGTAGCAATTCTTTTTACAAGTTCCTTGAAATTTTTTCCAGCAAGTATGTCTGGAATGGTTTCTAAGAATTTTTTCCCCGATACATTGCCAAGTGATAAATTGTCAAACGTACTTAGTTGTACCTTGCTTTTTCTCTTCAGTATCGAGTATCTTTTTACATTTTTGAGATTTAACATTTTTCTCCTTAGCGTATGTAAAATAATCCCAAATTGAGCGGGGAATTACAAAAATGTATCGTTCGACTCGTAGTGTCGATTTCCGATACAATAAATTATGAAACTGAATTAACGTATTTTTCCGCTGAAAACGCTGCGATAGCTCCATCAGCGCAGGCAGTAACAACCTGTTTTAATAATTTTTTTCTACAATCGCCTGCTGCGAAAATTCCTGCTTTATTTGTTTTCATTTCGTCGTCGGTAATTATATAACCGTTTTCATCGAGTTTTAGAACACCCGTAAGATATTCGGTTTTTGGGATATAACCAACAAATATAAAAACACCATCGCAATTTATTTTTGAATTTTGTGAACTTACAATATTTTTTATCAACACATTTTCAACTTTTTTGTTGCCAATAATTTCTGTAATTTGTGAATTCCAAAGAAAATTTATTTTTTTATTTGCAAGTACTCTTTCTTGTAAAATTTTTGTTGCACGTAGTTTATCACGCCTATGAACCACGAATACCTTATCTGCAAATTTTGTAAGAAAAAGTGATTCTTCGATTGCTGTATCGCCACCACCAACTACTACAACCGTCTTATTTTTATAAAGTGCTGCATCACAAGTAGCACAATAAGAAACACCACATCCCTTGAATTCTTTTTCACCTGGAATTCCAAGTTGTTTTGGTTTTATACCACTTGCTATTATTACGGATATCGCAGATATTGTGGGACAAGTTTCATCACCCGTTTTAATTTCTATGTTTTTTCTTGATTGTTCAATCGATGTATCGGTATAATTGATCGACACAACTTCATCAGAGATGATTTCTAACCCAAATTTTTTTGCCTGAACTTTCAGATTTTCAATAAGTTGAAAGCCACTAATATCATCAGTAAATCCAGGATAGTTTTCAATAATATTAGTAGATAATGCCTGTCCGTCTATTCCATAGTTGTCAATTAAAAGTGCTTTCATTCGTGCACGTGCGGCATAAATTCCAGATGCTAATCCTGCAGGACCACCGCCTATAATTACTACATCGTAAATTTTATGTTCCATAATATAGTGCCCATCGTCTATTATTACTTCGCTAAGTTCAGTTTGTCATTGCAAGTGATTTTGCTCGTCGTTGCGAGAAGCGAATGAAATGAGCGACGAAGCAATCTCGGTTGTCGTCATTCAGACTGTGTCGCAATGGTATAATGGAAAAGCAAGCTTCCTTCCGGGGAGGTCATAAAGTAACGCATAAAAGCGCAGACCTTTTGTGATCTTTTC
>JBDRIG010000030.1:0-20197 GCA_043816185.1 Elusimicrobiota bacterium
TTTGATCTAAATAATAAACTTTTGGAGTTTGTTGACGACTACAACCAAAACAAAAGACTCAAAAAATTAAATTACAAAACACCATCGCAGTACTTAAAAGACACAAAAGGAATTACTCTACAACGTATCGTTAGCTAACAAATAATGGATTTAATTTTTTAATTATATCGTCGGCAATTTTTTGTGGTTTTAGGTTTGAATTGACACACACAAGCGTGGTTTTTCCTGCCACAATCAGCCGTTTTGTTTCTTTTTCTTCGATTTTGTACGATAATTCCAATCGAACACCAGCAACAGAGTCAAGCTGTGTTTGAACTTTTATTGTTTCACCATATCTTGCAGGTGATCTATAGTCGGCTTCAGCATGACTGACAACAAACAGTACTCCGCATTCAGCAAGATTTTTTACATCTATACCTTTTTCAGCTAAAAATTCGGTTCTTGCCCTTTCGAAATATGTAAAATAATTTGCATAGTAAACAACCCCGCCACAGTCGGTATCTTGATAATAAATTTTAATTTCCATTTTTTTCTTTCACTTTTATTTTATTCCAATTAGAAATTATTTCACTCACAGATTTAACCTTTTTATTGGCAAAAACATGCGGATGCCGTCTTTTCAATTTTTTTATGAGAACATCAAGCACATCATCAATCGTAAATTTTTTCTGTTTTTTTGCGATTTGCGAGTGGAACATTACCTGTAAAAGAATGTCACCAAGCTCTTCTTTCATCTCGTCGGTTTTTTCAGATTTTACTGCATCGACAAATTCAGCAGTTTCTTCTTTAAGATATTTTAAAAGTGATTTATGCGTCTGTTTTCTATCCCACCCACAGCCTTTTGCCGATAGTAGAATTTCAAATACTTTTTTCAGTTCATCAAATTTTTTGGACATAAAATAAGGTTAGAAATCATTTTCAACACTTTTTTCTAATTTCATTTTGTCAAATATCAGGACTCAATTCAGTTTTTCCTACGGAGAAAAAAAGCCAGTTCTTATCGTCAGGATTATTTTTTTTTAATTTGATAAGACAAAATTTACCGTTTAATTTTTTACCTTTGAGGTCAAATATAATTTCATCGGATTTAAGCTTTTCATGAATATATTGTCCGCTATCCCATATTTCAACTTTGCCTGCACCATATTGACCTTCGGGGATAATACCTTCAAATTTTGCATAATCAAGTTCGTGATCGGGGACGGCAATTGCAAGTCGTTTAATTTTTGGATCAGACGATGGTTCTTTTGGAATTGCCCAACTTTTTAAGACACCATCTTTTTCCAAACGGAAATCATAATGCAAATGTTTTGCAAAGTGTTTATGGACAACAAAAATAAGACCTTTATTCATATTCAAAATTTTATAATAAGATGCTCTATGAGACTGTGTTGCAACAGCAAAATGTGTGTCATCCAGACTATGTCGCAATGAGCTAAAAAGTTGCATTTTTATAGAAGATAACAACTGATGATAAAATATGGTACTGTAATCCAACACTAGATGGTAAAAGATGGATTACAACACAGTCTGATTCGAGAAGCGAATGAAATGAGCGACGAAGCAATCTCGAACTTCAACTTCAACACAGAGATTACCACGAGCCGATAAATCGGCACTCGCAATGATCAAAAGTGGAGTTGCGACACAGTCCCTATATTCCCTTTTCTTAAAAATTATTTGTTGCGTTTAGTCGCCGAAAGTATTTTTTTTCTAAGGCGAATGGATTTTGGAGTTATTTCTATGAGTTCATCGTCTTTTATAAATGTTATTGCTTTTTCAAGTGTCATTGGCTGGATCGGAGTAAGAACTATATTATCATCGTTTCCTGCCGACCTCATATTTGAAAGTTTTTTTTCTCTGCACGGGTTCACATTTAAATCACTATCACGATTATTTTCGCCGATTATCATGCCTTCGTACACTGGGTCATTAGGAGACACAAAAAGTATTCCACGCGCTTCGAGATTATAGATAGCATACGGCACAGCTTTTCCTGCTCTGTCGGAGACTAACGAACCAGTTGTTCTTAATACAAAGTCGCCCCTGTATTCCTCGTAACCCTTAATGTACGAATTCATCACCCCTGTTCCTCTTGTATCTGTAAGAAATTCACTTCTATATCCGATTAATGCTCTCGTTGGAACTGTAAATTCTAATTGTACTCTTCCAGTTCCATGATTTACCATATTAACCATCTTTCCTTTTCTACATGAAATTTTTTCTATGACTATACCAATGTTAGATTCGGCACAATCGATGAAAAGGTATTCTATTGGCTCTAAAATTTTCTCCCCTTTCTTTTTAAGTATCACTTGTGGTCTACCGACATTGAGCTCAAAATCTTCCCGTCTCATCATTTCAATAAGTATTTCCATCTGAAATTCGCCCCTTCCTTTAACTATGTAATTATCGGATGCGGGAATTTCTTCAACCTGTATAGCAACATTCTGCAATGTCTCTTTTGTAAGGCGTTCCAATATTTTTCTCGACTGAACAATGCTTCCTTCTGTTCCAGATAGTGGTGATGAATTAATTGTGAACATCATAGAAATTGTAGGTTCATCAACTTTTATTCTTTTCATTGCTTTGGGAGTTTCCTTATTGCAAATTGTATCACCAATCGAAACATCTTCTATGCCGGCAAGAATCACAATATCTCCTGCCTCGGCAAATGCTACTTCTTTGATGCTAATCCCGTCGTAGACCTGAAGTTTTGTTGTTTTTAGCGGAATAATATTGCCATTTTCTTTGATACAAACAAGCGTATCATTCTTATTTACCTGCCCATTAAATATTCTTCCAATAGCAAGACGTCCGACATAATCTGAATAATCAAGGTTGCATACAAGCATCTGAAAAGGTTCGTCGGGATTATATGAGGGACCAGGAATTTCAGATAATATTGTGTCAAATAGAATACCTAAATCCTTTCCTTTTTCATTAAGTGTTTTTTGTGCTATACCCTCCCTACCGATAGAATAAATTACGGGAAAATCTATCTGATGGTCTTTTGTATCAAGGTCCATAAACAATTCATAGATATTGTCAAGAACTTCATTCGGACGAGCATCCTTCCTATCAATTTTGTTAATTAATACGATTATTTTAAGTCCAGATTTTATGGCTTTTTGCAAAACAAATCTTGTTTGAGGCAATGGGCCTTCAGCGGCATCGACGAGAAGTATGGCTCCGTCGACCATTTTGATCGCTCGTTCTACCTCACCGCCAAAATCAGCGTGTCCTGGAGTATCTAAAATATTTATTCTCACACCTTTCCACTGTGCTGAGCAGTTTTTTGCAGAAATTGTCACACCACGCTCTCGTTCAAGATCCATACTGTCCATCACACGCTCCGAAACATCCTGATTTTCCCTGAATATTCCACTCTGACGTAGCATAAAATCAACAAGTGTTGTTTTTCCGTGATCAACATGTGCGATGATGGCAATGTTTCGTACTTTGTCGTTTATTTTAATGTTTTTCATATATTATTCAAGATTTGATTTGCGATAAAAGTTTGTGATAAAAGATGGAAGAATTATAAAGTTTGTCCTTTATGTCTTTCAACAATTTGATTTTCAGTATCGAAGACTTAATCCGTGTATCGAAAACCCAATCCGCTACCACAAAATCCACACTTTAATTTATCTCTACAATAAAATCTGAAGAATCTCTCCTTTTGACTATAAATTTTGACTACAATGTCAATGTATTTCTATATGCTCCTGTCTAACGACCTGTACTGTATTGTTTCAGCGATGTGCGAGAATCTATTTATCAAAAATCCAATTCTAACTGCGGATTTTCTTTTTTAACCACTTCTATAATTTTTGTTACAAATTCTTCGGCACATTTTAAGGCGTTTTCTGCTTCCACTTTTGAGACTGGAGAGAGTGGTTCATATGTAAACTGATTGCGTTTCCGGCGCATAACATCAAACCTTTTAATAAGTTCTTTGAATTCTTTCACGAGAATTATGTCGGCAAACTCAATAACCGTCTTGTGTTGTTGACCGTCTATCGGACGATACCCATTCAAAAACATTAAGGTCCTGCCGCATCTCAACATTGCCAAATAAGCGTAATTATACGACACTTCTTCGTCAAATTTTAAATTATGTTTTGCCACAATCAAATCTTTTTTTGCCCTATTCAGATGATTTTTCATCTGGGTAAAATCTACTTCCTGCTTTTTAATCAATCCTTTATTTAACAGTTCGTGCAGTAAATTATTATAAGGCATTTTTATCTCCAATCAAAAATATTTTCGGCTGTTTTAACACTTCGGCTATGAACGGATTGTTTGTCTTTTTTTTAAAATCGTTATAATCATACAGGGAATAGTTTATTTCTCTTTGTAGTTTTCTTTCAAGTTTACCAAATACTTCAACAAGTTTATTCTCATCCACTTTACCTATAATAAAAACATCTATATCGCTTGCCTGATTTTGCTCATTTTTTGCAAAAGATCCGTAAATAAAAGATATTTTTATTCCTTCTATTTTTTCCAGCATTGATTTTATTGTTGTCTGTATTCCTATGGTCTTAAAAACTATGCTTTTTAATTCAGCATAAAGCGGATACTTTTTACTTAAAAAATAGTAAGTGAGATTTCCTTTTTTTTCAGATTGAAAAAGCCCCATTTTCTCAAGATTAATCAGTTCCCGACGGATATTTGCTACCGATAAACCTAATATCCTTTCAAGTTCTCTTAAATAATATTTTTTTTCAGGATTAGTAAAGTATAGACATAATAATTCTTTCCGTAATTTTGATTTGATGATTTGTAATATCTCCATCTTGTAGCCCCTTTTGACTACAATTGTAGTATATTTTGACTACAATGTCAATGTATTTCTATATGCTCCTGTCTAACGACCTGTACTGTATTGCTTCAGCGATGTGAGGAGTTTGAATGTTTTCGGAGGCAGATATGTCGGCAATAGTCCTGGCAACTTTCAAAATTCTGTCGTGTGCACGGGCGGAAAAGCCGAGTTTATCCATCGCATGTTTTAATAATTTTTTGCTTTCGTCTCCAATTTCACAGTAATTTTTTATGTGTTTTGATTCCATATGAGCGTTGCAGTAGATATTTTTTTCAACTTTGAATCTTTCTTTTTGTATTCCTCTCGCTTTTATTATTCGTTTTCTTATGTTTTCTGATGAATCTGAAACAGATACTTCGGAAAGTTCCTCAAATTTTACCGACGGAACATCTATGTGCAAATCTATCCTATCTAACAATGGGCCAGATATTTTGGAAACATATTTTTGAATTACAAATGGTGTGCAAGTGCATTCCTTCGTCGGATGTCCATAATATCCACATGGGCATGGATTCATCGCTGCAACAAGCATAAATCTCGCTGGATACATTAGAGATGCTTGGGCACGAGAAATAGTAACAATACCGTCTTCAAGTGGTTGCCTTAAAACCTCCAAAACACTTCTATGAAACTCTGGCAGCTCGTCTAAAAATAGGGCACCATTATGTGAAAGAGAAACCTCGCCTGGTTTTGGATATGAACCACCACCAATCAGTGCAATATCAGAAATTGTATGATGTGGAGAGCGAAAAGGTCGAGTTGCAACAATAGATGAATGTGTCGATGTAAGTCCCGCTATTGAATGAATTTTCGTCGTTTCGATTGCTTCTTCAAAAGACATCTTAGGCAGTACCGTCGGAATTCTTTTCGTAAGCATCGTTTTTCCGCTCCCTGGAGAACCGATTAAAAGTATATTGTGTCCGCCTGCACAGGCAACCTCTACCGCTCTTTTAACAAATGTCTGTCCTTTGACATCTTTGAAGTCCACGTCGTAATGTGAAGCCGACGAAAAGAGTTTGACCAAATCAATTTTGTATGGTTGTGGTTGCGTTTCAGCGGAAATTATTTCAACAGCTTTTTTCAGGTTTGATGCTGGGTAAACATTCAATTCATCGACGATTGCCGCTTCGTTTTTATTCATTTCTGGCAGAATCAGACCATCAAATTTTTCTTCTCTAAGTTTTATTGCAATTGGAAGAACACCATTAACCCGTCTTATTGAACCATCAAGAGACAGTTCGCCCAATAATGCATATTTTTTATTGCCAGTTTTTATTTGTTCTGTAGCGAGAAGAATTCCTATTGCAATAGGCAAATCAAAAATCGCACCTTCCTTTTTTACTCCAGCAGGTGCAAGATTGACGATAACTTTTTTCGTCGGAAAATCAAAACCGGAATTTTTTATCGCTGAAATAACCCTGTCACGAGATTCTTTTATAGATGTATCAGGAAGTCCAACTATACCAAAAGTAGGAAAACCGCTGGAAATATCAATTTCAACAGTAATGATATATCCATTTATTCCATAGACAGATGCAGAAAGTATTTGTGAGAGCATATTTTTTTCTTTTAAGGTAGGACGGTCGAGTAGATTCTACGAGTAAATTCAGCACAGATGAATCTTTCGGTGAAAATCTTTAAACCCTATCACTACTTCATTAAGTTCAGTTTGTTATTGTGAATGACCTTGTCTGTCATTGCGGGAAGTGAATGAAATGAGCGTTAGAGGTTGTCCGACAAATCGTAAAACAGTCATTTTTTTTTGTAAAATATAGCAGTATTTGGCAACTAACGGCAACAAACAACACATCATTTTTTTACTAACGCTGTGTCGTCGGTAAAGCGGAATAGGTTGTTGGACAGCCACTATTACGCGATAGATGTATAACAATCCAATCGTCGCCGCTATATTGCGAAACCAGATGGTGCAAACGCATTTTTTATATGTTCAATTTTATCATTGCAGATGGCAACTATGTCAAATCTATAATCAGTATTCAGAGATTTTTTTTTAATGAAGATAATGGCGGCAAGAGCTAAATGCTTTTGCTTATATTTAGTAACGGCAAGTTGTGGATCTCCATAATTACTATCTTTTCTGGTTTTAACCTCTACAAAAACAAATGTTTTTTTGTCTTTGACAATTATGTCTATCTCTCCATATCTGGTTCTGAAATTTTTCGCTACGATTTCATAACCAATTTTTTTAAGATATTCCTCAGCAAGTTCTTCTCCAGATTTTCCAAATTCACTCGACTGATTCATATCACCTTGATTTATAATTTTCTGATTTATAGCTTCGCACAGGTTCAAAACTTTTTCTGTGAATTTTACAGGGACCAAATATTTCAATCGACTTTACATGAAATTTTGTGCCATAACCCTTATGTTTTGCAAAACCATAATTGGGAAATTGCCTGTCATATTTTTCCATCAACACATCACGTGTCACTTTTGCAACAACTGAAGCAGCCGCAATAGATGCACTTTTTGAATCGCCCTTCACAATCGTTTTCTGAGCAATCTTTATATTTATTGTTTGATTACCGTCTATAATAACTAATCTTGGACTAACTTTCAATTTTTCAATTGCAATTTTCATTGAAAGTTTTGTTGCTTCTAAAATATTAATACGGTCTATTACCAGGTGGTCTACAATTCCGACCTGCCAGTCAATGCATTTTTTGATAATTTCTTTATAGACGGAATACCTAATTTTTGGGGTGAGTTTTTTTGAATCGTTTAGATTTTTTATTGAGGTGTTTTTTTTTAGTATCACTGATGCTGAAACAACGGGTCCTGCCAATGAACCTCTGCCTGCTTCGTCAACACCGACGACAAAACCAAATTTACAAAATTTTTTGTCAAAATCAAACAATTTTTTTCCCGAAAACACTCGGGATTTCGTTTTATTCAGCATTATTTGCTTCTATTTTCACTTCGCTCTTAACAGACTCATTTGCAACAGGCTCTTTTACAGCAGACTCTTTTGCTACGATGATTTCTTTTACTTTTTTTTCTTCAATTTTTGCCAATTTGCCAGACAATCCACGCAAATAATATAAACGGCTTCTTCTTACCTTACCAAGTTTTACAATTTCTATTTTTTCTATGCGTGGCGAGTTAAGAAGAAAAATTCTTTCAATGCCAATACCAAAAGAAACTTTTCGGACTGTAATTGTCTTGCTGATACCAGCACCCTTTTTTCTTAAAACCACTCCCTCAAAAATCTGAGTTCTCTCAAAATCACCCTCAATAATTTTGTAGTGGACCTTTACCGAATCTCCGGGCCTAAAAATAGGTATCTCTTTTTTTTGATACTGATTTTCAACAACACTCATAATGTTTTCCATTTTTTTCTCCCTCCAAAGTATTGTGGTGAACTGACATGAAACCTAAAGCACGAAATATAATATGTAAAACAGATACTAAACTATTTCCGTGTCAGTTACGTATTTTGTTTTGCGTGCACCTCACGATTTTTCAGTAATTCTGGACGTTTTGATAATGTATTTTGACGAGCATTTTCTCCACGCCATTTTTCTATTTTTTTGTGATTGCCTGATAAAAGTACTTCTGGAACTTTTAAGTTGCGAAAATTGTAAGGTCTTGTATAGACAGAACTTGCAAGACCGCCAATCCAGTGTGAATCATTTTTAATAGAGTCACTTTTTGCTACAACTTTCGGAAGTATGCGGACTACCGCATCAACGACCGCCATAGTCGGAATCTCGCCACCAGTCAAAACATAATCTCCGATGGAAATTTCCTCATCAACAAATTTTAGAACTCTTTCATCAACTCCGCCGTAATGACCACAGACAAATATCAAGTGCTTATATTTTGAAAGTTCCTTTGCTTTTTTTTGATTAAAAACTTTTCCCTGTGGCGAAAGTAAAATAATTTTTTCATTTTTATTTTTCACTCGCCCGACGGTAGTCAAATAAATTTTACACCTTACGCTTTCTACCGCTTTAACAACTGGTGGCACCATCATAATCATTCCAGCGCCGCCACCATATGGTTTGTCGTCAACAATTTTGTGTTTACCCTCAGCAAAATCTCGTATATCTGTAATTTTTATTTTTACAATTTTTTTATCAACAGCTTTTTTTAGAATACTTTGAGAAAAAACAGAATCAAAGAGCGACGGAAAAAGCGTCAATATATCTATTTGCATTCGCTATATTCACCCTATTTATGATCTATACTCGCTCTTCCATTTCTACCCTGTATTTTTTGCCGTTTTTTGTTGCACCTGCTGAAACTATCTGTCTTATTGCTTTTATAATTTTTCCATGCTTGCCGATGATTCTGCCCTTATCATCATCTGCAACTTTTATTTTTATAACATCTCCTATTTCCGATTCATCTAACAGTATATCAACATTTTCTGGCTTATCAACGAGTGATTTTACAATATATTCAACAAATTTTCTCATTTTAAATCTCCTCCGTAAATCTATAAAAAACTATTGTGGTGAATTAGTTTTGCCAAATTTTTCAATAATGCTTTTTACTGTATTAGAAACAATTGCACCTGTTTTTATCCAGTAGTTTATTCGTTCCATTTTTAGTAATACATTTTTTCTATCACGCGGACTATAATGCCCAAGTTCTTCTAATGGTTTACCGCACTTTCTTTTTTTTGAATCGATCGCTACCACACGATAATCTGGACAAAGCGATTTCCCAAGTCTCCTTAGTTTAATTGTAACTGCCATTTTTTGACCTCCTTTATATCAGAGATTAAGAGAGATAAAAAGTAAGAGAGGTAAGAGGGTAAAAAATTTTTCTCTTGCCCATCGTTTTCTTGTCTCTCATTTCTTGTCTCTCATCCCTATCCAACTAACATTTTTAATTTTTTTATACTTTTTTCAATTCCAAGATTTGATCTAAAAACTGAATTGCCGGCGACAGCAATATCAGCACCTGCTTTTACCACATCCGCTATTGTATCAAAATTTATTCCGCCGTCAACACTTATTTTTATTTTCGTTATGTTTATCCGTTCAGAAGATTTCAAAGAATGTGTTGCAATATTTTTATTTTTTATCAATTTTTTCAATTCTGAAATTTTTTTTAGTGCCGATGGAATAAACTTCTGTCCACCGAAACCAGGAACAACACTCATTATAAGAATTAAATCCACTTCTTTAAGATATTTTGTCAGTAACGAAATGGGTGTTGCTGGATTAAGTGAAATACCAGCTTTAAGTTTCAGTGATTTTATTTTTTCAATCAATCTTGATGGATTTTTCACCGTCTCAATGTGAAAGGTTATCCAATCACTTCCTGCTTTTGCAAACTGCTCAACATATTTTTCTGGTTCCGCTATCATCAAATGCGTATCTAAAATCATTTTCGTAGATTTTCTTATCGATTCAACCACTACTGGACCAATAGTTATATTTGGAACGAAATGGCCGTCCATAACATCAATGTGCAAAATTTTTGCACATGCTTTTTCACATTTTTTTATGTCATCTGCCAAATTTGAAAAATCTGCGGACAAAATTGAAGGAGCAATTTCAATCATTTTTTATTTACCTGCGAACACTCAAACGATAATCGAATGTAGTCAAATTGTGATTATATTCGGCGTGATTATTCGGTGTTTTTATTTGAGCCTATTGCGTCCAGAATTCTATCGTTTCATCTTTATTAATTATGGTATTGTTTTCTGGCATTTGTTTTGTGATAGTATTTTTAGCAACTACCAAATCCTCAACCTTATTTATATTGCTAATTTTTATATCATTTTGATTAGCCCAATTTTGAGCTTCAAATATATCTTTCCCCAAAAAATTAGGCATTATCAAGGTTCCCTCTGGTGGAAGACCTAACGAAACAACTATATTGACCAACCCGTCTTTCTGAATATGTGTTCGTGGGTTAGGATTTTGTGAAACTATATTTCCTTTTTCAATGACTGTTGAATATATCTCATCTTGTTCACCTAGATCTAGCCCATTTTTTCTTAAAATAAGTTGAGCAGAACGAACAGTTTGATTTGTTAAGTCAGGAATATATATAACTTCACTTCCGACGGAAACCACAACATTTACAGATTTACCTTCTTTAATTATACTTCCTTCAACAGGCGACTGCGAAATTATTAAACCACATGGTATCTCTACATTAAATTCTTCACCAGTTTTTTTAAGATACAAATTTATCGATGACAGTATATCTAACGAATCGGCAATATTTTTTCCTACAATGTTTGGTACAACTCTATCTTTTTTACTATGAATTAGCACATCAATTAAATGATTTGTTCCAATAGCAAGAACAATTATTCCTATTAAAAACCACAGAATCCATGAAAAAAGTTTTCTCATTATATTTTAACAACGATGAAAACAAAATAACACACTGATTTATATTGATTTTCATCTGCGTTGTATCAGTTCTTTATTTGTCTAAATCGTCTTACTTAATAAATAATTCGCGGACCTTCTGCTATTTTCTCAAGTCGTTTGATTCGCTCTTGTATCGGTGGATGTGTAGAAAACAATTTAACTATCGCACCATTTTTAAGCGGGTTCACTATAAATAAATGGGCTGTGAATGGCTCAACCCTGCCATGCGAAGCGGAACTTCTTTTTGTCTGAATAAATTTTCCTGAAGAATAATCTTCTAATTTTTTTAATGCGGATGCTAGAGATAACGGCATTCCTGTCAATTTTGCCGCACCTTCATCTGCACCGTATTCGCGTGAACGAGAAATCGCAAGCTGGATAAAAAGTGCTGCTATTGGTGCAACTATTGCTGTTACCAAAAGCCCAATACCACCACTTCTATTATTATTGTCATCACGAGAACCACCACCAAAAATCGCAGTAAATTGTACTATTCTCGCAATCATTGATATTGCACCTGCCATCGTCGCTGCCATTGTCGCAATTAAAATATCGCGGTGTGATATATGTGCAAGTTCGTGTGCCAATACTCCCTCAAGCTCATTTTCATTAAGAATGTCTAACACCCCTTTCGTTACGGCAATAGATGCATGTTGAGGATTTCTGCCAGTAGCAAATGCATTCGGCGTTTCCATCGGAAGAATATAAGCTTTCGGCATTGGGATATTCGCTTTTACGATGAGTCGTCTTATCACTCTATATATTTCAGGTGCGTCATTTTCGGAAATTGGTTTTGCCCTGTACATCGCAAGAACAATTTTATCTGAAAACCAATACATTACAAAATTCATAACTGCTGCAAACATAAACGCAGTAACCATTCCATGTTCACCACCGACGAAATGTCCGATTAAAAGAAAAAGTGCCATCATAGAAAGCAGCAGTAAAAATGTCTTTAATCCGTTCATATGTATCATCTCCAATATGAGACAGTTGAGAATTTTTTCTCCGAATCAAATAGGTTTACAGCAGGCGAAAAAAGTTTTTTTAACAACAATTTTGGACAACCATTAAACAACCTTTTAGACAATAATTTAAGCAACTCTTCAGACAACTATCTCATTATATCAAAATTATTTGGCTTGTCAAGTAACGGGTAAAAGTCCTTGACAAAATCGCCAAAAAATTGTAAAATTCACACACTGGTATGCACGCACACTGGTCGCGAGTCGAGTTTGCACGTGGAGTTTATATGAATAGGGTCTATATGAAATTTTTTAATTTAATTTTTTTGTTATTTTTCATTTTTCCAATAAGTAGTTGTACTACTGAGGACAAGAAAATAAGTAGTTGTGCTACGGAGGACAAGAGTATGAAAGATAAAAAGATAAACGATGAAAAATCCACGCCTGGCGAAACTCGTGTTTCGGCAGTAGCGGGACAGTTTTATCCGTCAAGTAAAAACGATCTTTTAAAAATGATTGACGGATTTTTATTAAACACAAAAAAACAAAATTTTGGTGGTAAAATTATTGGTTTAATCTCACCACATGCTGGGTATGTTTTTTCAGGTCAAACCGCAGCACAGTCATATAAACAAATTGAAGGCGAAAAAATTGACACTGTAATTCTAATTGGATCTAGCCATAATTATCCAGTAAAAGATGCAGCGATATGGAACGGTGGCAATTTTTCAACTCCTCTTGGTGATGTCGCAATCGATGAAGAACTCACAAAAAAATTACTATGCGAGGGATCAAAAATTATTATTGCGAACAACATTGTTCATATTTCAGAGCACTCATTAGAAGTTCAAATTCCCTTCTTACAAAGAATTTTCCCCAAAGGAAATTTTAAAATTGTTGCAATCCTTATGAACGATAAAAATTCCTGCAAACAGGTTGCAGAAATAATAGCAAAAGTAATAAAAAGTTCAAACAAATCTATATTACTTGTCGCATCAACAGATATGGCTCACTATCCTGCAAAAAAAGATGCAGAAACAATTGATAAAAGTATTCTTGACGCAATAGCAAAATTTAGTATCGACGATCTTTTAGAAACAAATGAAAAATGGCTATCAAAAGGTGTCCCCGAACTCTATTGCACTTTATGCTCATTGCCATCAGTATTTACCGTTATGGAAGTATCAAAAATTTTGGGTGCAAATAAATCTGTTATATTAGATTATTCAAACTCAGCATCAACCTCGTATGGCGACGTAAATAGAGTTGTTGGTTATGGAGCAGTTGTATTTGTTAAGACGGAAGTAAAAAATAAAGAAGAGAAAATAAAGAATGAAGAAAAAGAATTTTCGTTAACAGAAAAATCACAAAAAGAATTGCTAAAAATTGCTAGAAATTCTATTGAACAGTATTTATTGTCGAAAAAAATTCCGAAATTTACCGTAACAAACCCCGAGATATTAAATAACAGTGCGGTATTTGTTACACTTGTTCAGGCAAATTCTTCTGGAAAGAAAAATCATAGTTTGCGAGGATGCATAGGAACAACTGAGTCTAAGATGCCTTTGTATGAAACTGTTAGTCAGTTTGCAGTTGCTTCAGCAATTAATGATCGTAGATTTTCACCAGTTACAAAAGGTGAATTAAAAAATATTGTGATAGAGATTTCTGTTTTATCGCCGCTAAAAAAAATCTCATCGGTAGATGAAATTATTGAAGGTAAGCACGGTGTTATTGTGAAGAAAGATTTTCATTCTGGGCTTTTTTTGCCTCAAGTTTGGGAGCATCCTGAGCTTTCAAAAAAAGAAGCGTTTCTATCGGAGTTGTGTTCGCAGAAAGCAGGGCTCGAATCTGACGCTTGGAAAAAAGGAAATGGAGTTGATATGTATATATTTACTGTTTTTGCATTTAAGGAAAACGACGGTATGAACAAATAAAAGTCCTGATTCAAGCAAGATGTAAATCAGTTTAAATCAGTGTGTTATCAGCAGATTTGGTCGTATCAATGGAGGAATAATTAATGAGCAGGAGAAAGCAAGAAACAAGAAGGCATCAAATTAGACAGAGGTATTTGAGACGGCTTAAAAGAAAAAAGATTATAGCGAAAGCAGCAGCAGAGGTAAAACAAGTAAAACAAGTAAAACAACCCGAAGTATTAGAAACAGTTCAACAGCCCACCTGATAAAAGCGTTTTTAGTTCTTCTTTTGTCAAATCAAGCACTGCTTGAAATAAAAAGTTTTTTGTAAGATTTGTGACGGTTAAATTTTTTGTCTCCATTGAACTTCTGACATCTTTTATCTCAAGTTTATCTGATATATCTGTTCTCTCATAATCAGATTGATTGACAAAAATTAGAGGCATTATTCCAAAATTAACAAGATTTGATTTATGAATTCTTGCATATGATTTTGCAATAATTGCTTTTACGCCAAGATATCTTGGACACAATGCGGCATGTTCGCGAGAAGAACCTTGTCCATAATTTTCACCAGCAATAATAATACCCCCGTTTTTTTCTTTCACTCTTTTAACAAAATTTAAATCAATTTTTGAGAAAACATATTCTGAAATTGCAGGTATGTTTGAGCGAAGAGGTAAGACTTTTGCACCTGCTGGAATTATATCATCAGTCGTGATGTTGTTTTTTAATTTAAGTAAAACCTCGCCTGTAATCATATTTTCTAATTTAGGAAATCTCTCGATTGGTTTTATGTTTTGACTTCTAAAAATTAATACATTTGAATTATTTTTTGAATTATTTTTCTGAGGAGCAGTTATCAAATCATTTGCTAAAATAATATTTTTTGGCATTTTTAGATTAGGTGCCAATCCAGAAGGATTAGTGATTTTTCCTGTCAAACTAGAAAAGGCCGCCACGATAGGTCCTGAAATATAAATTTCCGCATCGTCAGTTCCACTTCTTCCCTTAAAGTTTCTATTGAACGTTCTCAAGCTTACCCCTTTTGAATTTGGAGCACAACCCATTCCTATGCATGGTCCACAAGCGGGTTCAAGTATGCGTACACCACTCGAGATTAAATCGAATAAATCACCTGACTTAATAAGATTCATTAGAACTTGTTTGGAGCCTGGTGAGATTATCGTCGGAACTTTTACTTTTTTGCCTTTTAATATTTTAGCAACAAGAAGCAAATCCATTAACGATGAGTTAGTGCAGGAGCCAATAATAATTTGGTCAAGTATAACATCTCCAATCTCAGAAACTTGTTTAACGTTATCTGGTGAATGCGGACAAGCAATTAAAGGAACTATTTTTGATAAATTTAATTCAATGGTTTCGTCGTATTCAGCATCTTCATCTGCAGAATACTTTTTCCAACTACTTTCCCTTTTTTGCAATTTCAAAAATTCTTTTGTTTTTTCGTCCGACGGAAAAATGGAAGTTGTGAGTCCCAACTCCGCTCCCATATTGGTAATGGTTGCTCTATCGTAAACAGAAAGTGTTTTCACACCTTCACCCGTGTATTCAAAAATTTTTCCAACACCACCTTTAATTGTTAGTCGTCTTAAAAGTTCAAGTATAACATCTTTTGCTGATACCAAACTGTTTAATTTTCCAGAAAGCTTTATATTTACAACCTTCGGCATCTTAAAATAAAATTTTCCAGTTGCGAGAGCATAAGCTACATCTAATCCACCCACACCTATTGCGAGCATGCATATACTGCCAGACGTTGGTGTGTGTGAGTCAGAACCAACAAGTGTTTCGCCTGGAGTAGCAAATCTTTCCAGATGTACCTGATGACAAACGCCATTACCGTTGGGCGAAAAATAGAGTCCATATTTTTTGGCAATTGACTGTAAAAATTTGTGATCATCGGAATTTTCAAAACCAGCTTGTAGAGTATTGTGATCAACATATGAAACGGAAAGTTTTGTTTTTATTTTATCAACACCCATCGCTTCAAATTCAAGATATGCAACCGTACCTGTTGCATCTTGCGTAAGCGTTTGGTCAATTTTTATTCCGATTTTTTCACAAGGAACTTGATTGTTTTTTAATAGATGTTTTTCAATAATTTTTTGAACGAGATTTTTTTTCATAGATAGAAAAATTATAATAAAAATTATCAGAAAGTCAACAATAGTAATCACTATAAACTTTTTTCCCTCGATATTATTGACATAAAAAGTTTTTTTATATATACTAATCGCGACAAAAAAATTAAATAAAATAGAAAAAAATTATGATTTTGAAAACGCCTTACTATCTGATTGACGAAAAAAAATTATTAAAAAATCTGGAAAAAATAGAATATATCAAAGGCAAATCAAATGCACTCGTTGTATTAGCATTAAAATGTTTTTCCACATGGAGTGTTTTTAATCTAATGAGAAAATACATGGATGGAACAACAAGCAGTTCTTTATATGAAGCGCGTCTTGGACGAGAAAAATTTGGGAAAGAAGTTCATGCCTACTGTGTAGCTTTTTCTAAAGATGATATAAAAGAAGTTAAGAAATACGCAGATAAAATCATTTTTAATTCTATATCGCAATTAAAAATGTTTTATAAAGATGTTCGTAATCTTGCAATAGGGCTTAGGGTAAATCCGAGTATCAGTTATTCTCATTTTGATTTAGCAGACCCTGCACGACGATATTCGCGACTTGGCGTTGTAGATACAAAATCTTTATTATCGGTTATTTCTTTGATTAGTGGTGTTATGTTTCATTTCAATTGCGAAAATGATGATTTTGAAAATTTTTCTTCTACGCTGGATTTTATCAGCAATAGATACAGTGGTTTGCTTGAAAAACTTGAATGGGTTTCTTTGGGTGGTGGGATTTATTTTACAAAGGATAATTATTCGTTAGAAAAATTTTGCAAAAAAATAAAAGAGTTTGGCGAACGATTTCAAATTCAAGTTTATTTAGAGCCCGGAGAAAGTGTTATTACGCAGTCAGCAGAATTAGTAACAAAAGTATTGGACATTGTTAATAATGAAATTGATATCGCCATAGTTGATACTTCGACGGAAGCGCATATGTTGGATTTATTGATTTACAAAACACCTGCTAAAATAAAAGATGCGGCTGTTGTTAGTTCTGATAGTTTAGATCGGTTTAAATATATGGTTGCTGGTCGGTCGTGTCTTGCTGGAGATGTGTTTGGAATATATCAATTTAAAACTCGTCTTAAAGTTGATAGCACAATTCATATTTCGGATGCAGCAGGATATTCAATGGTGAAAAAAAATTGGTTTAATGGTTTACAAATGCCCTCTATCGTCATAAAAAGATTAAATGGAACATTAGATATTGTTCGTCGTTTTGATTATAAAGATTTCAAAAATAATTTATGATATGCAGATTGTAATTGGTAATCGATAGTGTGAAATTTGTAACTTGTTAAGGGAGGTTTTTTCTTATGAGAAAAAATGTTTTAATAATTGGTGCGGGTAGTGTTAGTCATGTAGCGGCACACAAGTGTGCTCAAAACAATGATATACTTGGCGATATTTGTATTGCATCCAGAACCAAATCGAAATGTAACGATATTATTGAAAGTATTGAACGAAAAAATACACTTAAGGACAAAACGAAAAAAATTTATTCAAGACAACTCGATGCTTTAAATGTTCTATCAACCGTGAAACTTATAAAAGAAACTAACTCGTCTATTGTGATAAATCTCGGAACCTCTTTTATCAATATGTCTGTTCTTGAGGCGTGTCTTATAACAGGTGCTGTCTATATGGATACAGCAATTCACGAAGAACAAGATAGGGTTTGCGAGGATCCACCATGGTATGCCAATTACGAATGGAAAAGAAAAGACCGATGTAAACAAAATGGTGTGACAGCCATACTTGGTGTTGGATTTGACCCTGGTGTTATCAATGCCTATTGCTCATTGGCAGTAAAATATCACTTTGATAAAATTGACACGATAGACATAATGGATGTCAACGCAGGTAATCACGGGAAATATTTTGCGACCAATTTTGATCCAGAAATAAATTTTCGTGAATTCAAAAAGGTATGGACATGGATTGATAAACATTGGGTTATGGAGGAAGTTCACAAGGTAAAAAGGGTATATAATTTTCCCGTTGTTGGTATGCAAACTATTTATTTAACTGGTCACGATGAATTGCATTCTCTCTCAAAAAATATAAACGCAAATAGCATCCAATTCTGGATGGGATTTTCCGATCACTACATAAATTGTTTCACAGTGCTTAAAAATATTGGATTGCTTTCAGAAAAACCTGTAAGATGTGCTGATGGGGTTGAGGTGGTACCGTTGAAAGTTGTAAAAGCATGTCTTCCAGATCCAAAATCATTGGCACCTAATTACACAGGTAAAACATGTATTGGATCTTTAATAAGAGGAGCGAAAAACGAGATGCAAAAGGAGATTTTTATCTACAACGTTTGCGATCACAAAGATTGTTACAATGAAATAGAATCTCAAGCGATTAGTTATACTGCGGGAGTGCCACCAGCGGCAGCGGCCATACTTGTATCAAAGGGTATTTGGGATGTAAAAACTATGGTAAATGTCGAAGAATTGAATCCAGATCCTTTTATTGAATTACTAAATAAAATGGGTTTGTCAACAGAAATAATGCAAACCGATCTACTAATCTAAATTTTGATAGGATTAAACAACTTCGTCGTAGAAATAAGTGGCTTCGTTGAAAAATTAAATAACTTCGTCGGAAGAAAGTAAGAAAACAAATTGATAAAATAAATGTAAAACGGTAGGTGAAAAACTAACAACTAAAATTTATCTTCCCCCCACAACCACCCCACCAACTTCAACTTCAACTTCAACTTCAACTTCAACTTCAACCACTCACATTTTATGTCAGCCAACGTCAGTCATCTATCCGCTACTCAATCCATATAATCATTTGTTGTATCGAGAACCGATTGTTATTTTGTAACTTGTGAATCGTGGTTTGTAAATCGTGGCTCGCAGTTTGTATCTCGTGAATTGTTTCTCGCCTCTCCGTTTTCCACCATTCTATTTCTCTGCTTCTTGTCTCTCTGTAATGGGATTCATGCTTCCTGTTCTATATCCCTGAAGGTCTAAAGATACATAGCGATAACCAATTTCATTAAATTTTTTAACTATTTTCTTCCGTGAATTTATAGAAGTTAGACAATTTATATCTTCTGGAGAAACTTCTATTCGGGCAATTCGAGCAATATTATTCCCTCGACCTTGATTAGGACAAGCATGATGTCTTACTCGAACCTGTTTGATTCCTAAACTATGCAAATATTCTTCAGCTTCGTTTATCATTTTCAATTTTGGTAAAGTAATTTTATCTCCATAAGGAAAACGAGAAGCAAGACAAGCAAAAACTGGTTTATCCCACGTAGATAAATGCATTTTGCGAGAAAATAAACGAATTTCTTTTTTCGTTAATCCAGCTTCTCTTAAAGGACTTCTCACTCCCAGTTCCTTTATTGCATTCATTCCTGGACGAAAATCTTTAAGATCATCGCAATTCGTTCCATCGACAATATAATTTATATCTTTCTCCCGAGCTATTTGTTTAAGTTTAGTAAACAATTCTTTTTTACAATAATAACATCTGTTTACTGGATTAGCGAGAAAACGCGAATTTGATAATTCTTTGGTATTGATAATCAAGTGTTTGGTTTTTAATTTTTGAGCTATTTTTTTTGCTTGCTCATATTCTCTTTTTGGATAAGTTTCAGATTTTGCAGTAACAGCTAAAACATTATCACCGATAGTGTCCTTTGCTACTTTGAGTAAAAAAGTCGAATCCACTCCACCTGAATAAGCTACTAATATACTTCCCATTTCTTGCAAAATATTTTTTAATTTATTTAATTTTGACTTCGACATATTTAGCCACCGTCTTTAGCCACCGTCAACCATAATTTCATTATCTTGAGACCGTTGAAAAACCCCTAAAAGTTCTTGGGCATAATTACCGTCGGGATTACCGATGAGAAAATATTTGACTTTTCACTCCGGAATTGGTATAATTTTACCGATGGCAAATCCAAAATTCCGGAGGCGAAAATGTAT
>JBDRIG010000031.1:0-6430 GCA_043816185.1 Elusimicrobiota bacterium
ATACATTTTCGCCTCCGGAATTTTGGATTTGCCATCGGTAAAATTATACCAATTCCGGAGTGAAAAGTCAAATATTTTCTCATCGGTAATCCCGACGGTAATTATGCCCAAGAACTTTTAGGGGTTTTTCAACGGTCTCATTATATGAAAATAAAAATAACTGATATAGTAAAAGCCATTGGTGGAAAATTTTGTGCAAATAAAAGTAATAAGACTACCGCCCTAGGTGTTTCTATCGATTCAAGGACGGTTAAAAATGGTGATATTTTTTTTGCGATAAAAGGAGAAAAATTTGATGGCCACAAATTCATAAATGATGTTGTGCTAAAGGATGTTGCTGCTATTGTTGTTCAATCTCCAATATCCAATGCTCGGTGTCCAGTAATTGTTGTTAAGGACACAATAAAAGCATTACAAGATTTTGCGAATTATTACAGAAAAATGTTTGATGTAAAAGTGATAGGTATAACAGGTTCAAACGGAAAGACGACCACAAAAGATATTTTAACATCCATATTGGAACAAAAAACCTCAGTTTTATCGACGAAGGGGAATTTTAATAATCATATCGGACTTCCCTTAATGCTTTTTCAATTGAAAAAAGAACATAAGTATTGTGTGCTTGAAATGGGTACAAACCATAGTGGCGAAATTGCTCGTCTTTGTGAGATATCTAAACCGCATGCAGGTATTATTACAAACATCGCAATGGCGCACATCGGTAATTTTGGCTCATTAAAAAATATACTAAAAGAAAAGGCAGAACTTTTTAAATCGCTCGATAGAAATGGAATATCTGTAATCAATAATGACGATAAATTTTTAACTTCCCTTACAAAAAAAATAAAATGTAAAAAAATAACGTTCGGTATTAAAAATAATGCCGATATTATGGCTTGCGATATTTCAATCGAATCCAATAACACAATTTTTTCGCTTCTCTATAAAAAAAGAAAGGAAAGAATTGTGTTGCCTATTGCTGGATTATTTAATGTCTATAATGCAGTTTCTGCAACAGCATTAGCAGTTTCATTTGGTTATTCTATTGGTGAAATAGCAGCTGGAATACGAAGTTTTGTTCCACAGTCTAACAGAATGGAAGTAGTAAATTTAAAAAATGGAGTTGTTGTTGTGAACGATTCATACAATGCTAATCCAACATCGATGCGTATGGCGATTGAAAATTTTGCAAAAATCTTTTATAATAAAAAAAGGATACTTGTTTTAGGGGACATGTTTGAGTTAGGAAATTTTGAAGTAATCGAGCATAAAAAAATTGGTGAAATTATAAAAACAAATAAGTATGCTGACAAAATTTTAACTGTTGGTAATTTGGCAAAGTATATCTCGGAAAAATCTGGTGGTATCAATTTTAAAAACATAAGTAAACTTTTAGAATATCTCGAAAAAAATGTCAAATACGGAGATGCTGTTTTTTTTAAGGCATCACGAAAAATAGGATTAGACAAAGTTGTTAATTCCTTGATAGTTGATAATCGGTAGTCTGTAGTCGGTAATTGGTAGTCGGTGGTCGGTGGTCATCTCCCTATGTTTTATTATCTTTATTATTGTTTATCTGAAAAGTTTTCACTGCTGAATGTTTTTCAATACATTACATTTCGGGCTGGTGGTGCAATTTTTACTGCACTTTTGATTTCCATTATTTTTGGTCCGTATCTTATAAAAAAACTAAAAACTTTGAAAATTGAGCAAATAATACGCAGCGATGGCCCAAAAACACATTTTGCTAAATCAGGTACTCCTACAATGGGTGGGCTGTTAATTCTTACATCACTTGTTATTTCAACGCTTTTGTGGGCACGGCTTGATAACAGATTCATATGGATTTTAATTTTGTCGTCTATATATCTTGGATTATTAGGTTTTATTGATGATTATCTAAAGCTTGTGAAGAAGCATTCAGCTGGACTATCTGTATCAAAAAAAATATTTTACATTTCTATTCTTGGGATTATTGTTACTGCCTACAATTTCTATAATCCTCCCAATCCAAATTATATTACATCAGTTAATGTTCCGTACTTAAAGGAAACATTTTTGAATCTCGGGATTTTTTACATATTTTTGTCGTATTTTATTATTGTTGCTTCTTCAAATGCGGTGAATATTACCGACGGGCTTGATGGCTTGGCAGTTGGTTCAGTTGTTTTTTCAGGGCTTGCTTATATGGTTTTTGCGTACGCATCCGGTAATATAAAATTCAGTAGTTATTTAAAAATTATACCTGTTAGTGGTGGTGGAGAAATTTCTATATTTTTAACAGCGATGATAGGTGCATGTCTTGGTTTTTTGTGGTTTAATTGTCATCCTGCCGATGTTTTTATGGGCGATACTGGTTCATTATTTTTGGGCGGTAGTATAGGAATTGTCAGTATTCTTGTAAAACAGGAACTGATTTTAATTGTTGTTGGTGGAATATTTGTCGTCGAGGCATTATCGGTTTTGTTGCAAGTTACATCTTTTCGTTTTAGGAAAAAAAGGATTTTCAAAATGACTCCGTTGCATCATCATTTTGAACTTATGCACCAACCAGAAGGAAAAATTGTAATAAGATTTTGGATTGTTGCTATAATTCTCACACTCCTATCTTTAAGTTCGCTGAAAATAAGATAAATTTAGAGTTCCGACGATATTATCTATATAATCGTTGTTTAAAGTCAGTATAATCTGTGGTAAAAAAAATGAATTGGAAAAAAGTTGCTATTTTGGGTGCTGCAAAAACTGGTATTTCCTGTGCCAATTATTTTTCTAAAAAAGGCGCTGATGTTTTTTTAAGTGAAATAAAACAAAAAAGTGATGTTGAAATAAAAAATTTATCTAAAAATGTTGAACTTGAATTTGGAAAGCACTCCAATAAAATATTATCCTGCGATTTAATAGTACCAAGCCCTGGTATATCAGGCAATATTCCTGTCTTGAGAGCGGCAAGAAAAAAAGGCATAGAAATTCTCTCCGATATTGAAATTTTTTTTCTTTTTGCAAAATACAAAACAATTATTGCTGTAACTGGTACCAATGGAAAAACAACCACAGTATCAATGATTGGTAGGGTACTCGATTTTTTAAATTGTAAAAATATTGTTTGTGGGAATATCGGCAATTGTGTCTGTGGTTTTATTGAAAAGTCTGACGATGAGACATACATATGCATGGAAGTTTCGAGTTATCAATTAGAATATACAAAGAAATTCAGCCCCCATATATCTGCTATTTTAAACATCACACCCGATCACTTACACCGCCATAAAACAATGGAAAACTATATTAATGCAAAATCAAAAATATTTATCAATCAAAAAAAGAATGACTTTTGTATTCTTAATAAAGATGATCAATTATGTTTGGAACTTTCTAAAAAATGCAACTCAAAAATTAAATTTTTTTCAGCGGAAGAGTATTTATCTACGCAAAATAAAGAAATGCTGAATCTTAAAATCCCTGGATTGCACAATATAGAAAATGCACTTGCTTCCATTAAAATACTTACTGCTTGTGGTTTGTCTAAAAAAAATATTACAAAATCATTGTCAAATTTTGAAGGTGTTGAACATCGTCTTGAGTTTGTAAGAATTTTTAACGCTGTAAAATATATAAATGATTCCAAAAGCACAAACGTATCATCGACGGAAGTAGCCATAAAATCTTTTAATCAGCCAATTATTTTAATTCTTGGTGGCCAAGATAAGGGTTCCCCATATACACCATTGATTCCGCTTATAAAAAAAAATGTTAAAAAAATCATCGCAATTGGCGAGGCAAAGAAAAAAATATATACTCAACTGAAAAAATCAACAGATATAATTCTTCTTAACAATATAGAAGAGGCAGTTATAAAGGCAAGCAAAATTGCCGCTAAGAATGATATAGTGGTATTATCGCCAGCGTGTGCATCTTTTGACCAGTTTAAAAATTACGAAGAAAGGGGGAAATTTTTTAAAAAAATCGTGAATAATTTATAATATAGGAATTTGAATTCTGTGTTGATTACACAGATCTGTTTTAGCGAGGCGAGCCCGCTTTGCTGTAGTTTTACGAAGCGAGATTGTTTCGCTATAACGAAGCGAGAACTAACTTATGAATCCAATAAAACTTTATAATAGAGGAATTTTAATTGTTGTACTTGCCTTGGTTTCTATTGGACTTGTTATGGTTTTATCGACGAGTGGCGTTATAGTAGATTATAAATATGGTAATCCGGCTAAATTTTATTTGAAACAGTTATTATGGGTTGTGCTCGGAATGTTTTTAATGCGGTTTTTTTCTGTATTTGATTATAATAGATTGAAAAAATTCATCGTACCACTTCTAATTTTTACTGTTTTGTCTTTAATTTCCGTTTTACTTTTTGGGACTACGGTTGGCGGAGCAAAAAGATGGCTGAGATTTGGCCCTATAAGTTTCCAATTATCTGAGATAGCAAAAATAACCGTTATTATTTTTCTTGCTTGGTATATTGACAGAAAAACCAGCAAAATGAAAAACTTTAAAGATGGTCTCGTTAAACCATCTATGGTTGTTGGTGTTATCTTAATTTTAATTTTTTTGGAACAAGATTTTGGAGTGCCATTTCTTATTTTTTTATTAACAATAATTCTTTTGTTTATTGGTGGTATAAATTATTTTTACTTTATTTTAGCGGGATTATCTGTAATTCCAATTATAGTTTATGCCATAATAAAAGAGCCATATCGTATTAAAAGAATAACAACCTTTCTTAATCCGTGGACTGACTCACAGGGTGCAGGTTATCAACTTGTTCAATCGCTTATTGCTATGGGTTCAGGAGGGTTAAAAGGGGTAGGACTTGGTGAGTCAAGGGCGAAGATGCTTTTTTTACCAGCTCCGCATACCGACTTTATATTTCCAATTATTGGAGAAGAATTTGGTTTTATAGGAACCATGTTTATTTTGTTACTTTTTTTTATGCTATTTGTATTGGGAATAAAAATAGCACTTAATTCAAAGAATCTTTTTGGACAACTTCTCGCATTTGGAATAACCATTATGATTATCTTGCAGGCAATATTCAATATGTCTATGAGTGTTGGGATTTTACCGACGAAAGGACTTTCACTTCCGTTTATATCTTTTGGCGGTTCGTCCATAATAGTTATGCTTACAAGTATTGGTATTTTGCTAAATATTGGAAAACAATCGGAATACAAAAATGGCTGAATTGCAAAAAAAATTACGAAAAAAAGTTCTTATAGCAGTATCGTCTACCGGTGGACACATATATCCTGGGATTGCATTAGCGGATGCGCTTAAAGAAAACTGTGATGTTTTTTTTGTTGGAAAAAAATCTGAAATAATTGTAAAAAATGGTTACAGATTTTATAATTTATCAACCGTTGGATATCCAAGGTTGTATTCAATAAATACATTCATTTTTTTTATTAAATTTTTTTATTCAATAATTCAATCAATAAAAATTTTATTAAAAGAAAAACCAAATATTGTAATAGGTTTTGGTGGTTACGTAACGTTTCCTGTAATTTTTTGTGCGTGGCTGATGAAGATACCGTCAATAATTCACGAACAAAATTATATAGCAGGAATTGCCAATAAACTTTCAGCAAAATTCGCCAATAAAATATGTGTAAGTTTTGAAGATTCAAAAAAATATTTTCCATTAAAAAAAACAATTTATTCAGGGAATCCTGTTCGCTCTGAAATTTTAAATATCTCCAAACCACTTACAGATTATCGCTTACCGCTTACCTGTCTTATTTTCGGCGGAAGTCAGGGTGCACACAATATAAATGTTAATTTAATAAATTCAATTGATAGTTTTTTACCAGTAAAAGAAAAAATCCGATTTATACATATAACAGGTGTGCATGATTTTGAAGTTGTAAAAAATGCTTATCAAAGCAAAGGTTTTAAGGCTGAGATTTACAAATATCTTTACGATATGGACGTGGTTTATAAAAATACATCGCTTGTTATTTGCCGTGCTGGGGCAACGACAATTGCTGAATTAGTCGTTTTAAAAATGCCTGCGATTTTAATTCCATATCCACATTCAACAGAAAACCACCAAAATGCAAATGCAAAATATCTCACTGAGAAGGGTTGTACAATTTTAATTGAAGAAAAAGAGATTAAAACCTTATCGCAAAAAGTTTTAGAAATAATAAATCATCCAGAATTACTTGTAAAAATGTCGGAATCGTACCAAAAAATATCTCATCCTGATCCAATAAAAACATTTCTTGATTTAATAGTTTAATTTGTTGTGTCGGAGTTAAAGAGACTGTGTCACAATAGCAAAATGTCCGTCATCTATGGAAAAGCATGTCAAGTAGAAAATAGCATCCCCTTTGTCAAAAATCAGCATCTTTTGACACGCTTCCTTCCCGCTAAACGGGTGGAGATAAACGAATATAAATTTGTAAATGACACCAAT
>JBDRIG010000032.1:0-5239 GCA_043816185.1 Elusimicrobiota bacterium
GAAGAGCCTCGATTTGCGACTTATTCGTTCCAGGAGCAAATCGCAGAGCGAGTTCTAACGAGCGTCTCAAAAAAATCTGTTCCCGAGCGACCTTCACCTTATGACTTTTAGCGGTGCGAGTGAGAGCCCGCCCTCAAAGGCGAGGCGTTTCCGCGAAGCAATTCCCGAGCGCCCCCTTTAATCGCCAGAGCGAAGCAAGAAATTTGTTGTAAACACGAATTTATTCGTGCTGTTTTTGCACTGATTTTTATCTGTAGCACTAAATTTTTGTTTCAACGAGCGATGTAGATTTAAATATGAGTTTTTTTGTATCCATAGAATAATCTATTTCTATTGATGTGTCTTTTGGAATTTTTTTTATCAATATTTCTTCTGCGAGTCCATCTTCAAGATATTTTGAAACTGTTCTGTTTAGAGATCTTGCTCCGTATTGTGGATCAAACCCTTTTTCAAGTAAAAAACTTTTCGCTCCATCGGTTAAGATAATAGAAAATCCCTGTTGTTTGGTTTTCTCCGACACCTTTTCAAGCGATAAATTAAGTATTTTTCTCATATCATCTCGCTCAAGCGGATGGAAAACAATTATGTCGTCAAGACGGTTTATAAATTCTGGATTCAATGTTTTTTTTAATTCTTCCATTATCGTTTCCCTCATAGAAGAAAAATCTTTCTGAGCATCTTTTTCTTCCTGAACCAAAAATCCAAGTGATTTACTTTTCGATATAAGCCGCGCACCAATATTGGATGTCATAAGAATTATAGTGTTTTTAAAACTAACTTTATGGCCAAGATTGTCGGTTAAAATTCCTATATCCATTATCTGAAGAAGCATATTCAACACATCGGGATGCGCCTTTTCAATTTCGTCAAATAAAATTACCGAGTATGGTTTACGACGTACCTTTTCAGTAAGTTGCCCTCCTTCCCTATATCCAACATAGCCAGGCGGAGAACCTATAAGATTAGAGGAGGAAAACTTTTCCATATACTCTGACATATCTAATCGTATGAGCGAATCCTCGTGCCCAAACATAAACTCCGTCAGTGCTTTTGCTAATTCCGTTTTACCAACTCCTGTTGGGCCCAGAAATATAAATGCTCCAATTGGTTTTTTAGGATCTTTAAGTCCTGTCCGTGTCCGTCTTATTGTGCGGGATATTGCTTCAATCGCTTTGTCTTGACCCACTATTCTCATATGAAGCTCGATTTCCATTCTCAAAAGCCGTTCGGACTCTTTTTCGCTAAGCCTTGTAACTGGAATTCCCGTCCATTTTGAAACGACCTCAGCGATATCTTCTTCAAGAATTATAGGTTTTATTTGATTTAATGCCTGCCTCCACTTCTTTTTGTCATTGGTAAGATTGCATCTTAACTTGTCTTCTTTATCTCGCAGTTTTGCAGCATTTTCAAATTCCTGATTGTTGACTGCGTTGTCTTTTTTAATCATTGTATTTTCAATTTCTATTTCTTTATTTTTAAACTTCAAAGGTACTGATGTTATATTGAGATGCGCACGACTACCCGCTTCGTCCAATAAGTCGATTGCCTTATCAGGAAAATACCTGTCGGCAATATATCTGTCTGATAATTCCACACAAGATACGATTGCCTCATCAGAATATTTTACTTTGTGATGTGTTTCGTATTTTTCTTTAAGACCATGTAAAATTTTTATCGTCTCCTCAGTAGTTGGTGGATTTACGGTTATCGGTTGAAATCTTCTTTCTAATGCTGCATTATGTTCAATGTGCAATCTATACTCGGAAAATGTTGTTGCTCCAATACACTGAAGTTCTCCCCTAGCTAATGCTGGTTTAAGCATATTCGATGCGTCAATCGCACCTTCAGCACTACCAGCACCTATTACCGTGTGAAGTTCGTCTATAAAAAGAATTATGTTGGATTTTGTAACCCGTATCTCATCCATTATATTTTTAAGACGTTGTTCAAATTCTCCTCTGTATTTTGTGCCAGCAATAACTCCTGATAAATCAAGGGCGACAACTCGCTTGCCTATTAAAATTTCTGGTGCATCTTGATCCACAATTTTTTGTGCAAGTCCCTCGACAATTGCTGTTTTACCAACACCTGGGTCACCGATTAAAACTGGATTGTTTTTCGTTCTGCGCGATAAAATTTGAGCCAATCGTTCAACCTCGGATTCTCTGCCTATCACAGGATCAAGTTTACCTTCTTTTGCCATTTCAGTTAGATCACGCCCAAATTCGTCGAGAGTAGGTGTCTTGGATTTATGTTTAGACTTGTGTGGTAATGGCGAGGATACACCTGCCTCCCCCATCACATTTATTATCTCCTCTCTAACTAAATCATAACTTAAACCAAAATTTTCAAGTATCGCTATTGTTTTTAAGTCGGAATTTACAAGAAGTCCAAGTAAAATATGCTCGGTACCAACATAACTATGTACCATTTTTTGTGCTTCCTCAATCGCATGTTCTAATATTTTTTTTGCTCCTGAAGTTAAAGGAAGTTCACCGTACTGAAGTAGATTATCGCCAGCGGGTAAAATTCCTTCAATTTCAATTTTCATTTGTATGGTGTTAACATTTAAGTTTGATATAATGGTAGGTGCAATTCCATTGTCAAGATTTAAAAGTCCCAGTAAAAGATGTTCTGGAGTAATAACGTCGTGATTTAATCGTTTTGCTTCTTCCTGTGCAAGTCGTATTGTTCTTTGTGCTCTTTCAGTAAATCTATTATACATATTTTCGCTCCACAAATACTCGGACATAGACCGAATATTGAAATTCAAGTGCAATCGAATTATTCGACTCTATTCGGTATCTTTATTCGTGCGTCACTATTCAGATTTTATCTCGCCATCAATCAATTTTATTTTTTTTGAACATTTATTTGCAATTTCTTCGTTATGTGTTGCCAAAATCAAAGTAAAATTATGGTCCAATTGAAGTTGCATAATTAAATTGATAATCTTCTCGCCGGTTGCTTTATCAAGATTTCCGGTTGGCTCGTCAGTAATAACAATCTGTGGCGAATTTACAAGTGCTCGTGCTATTGCTATTCTCTGCTGTTCTCCACCAGAAAGCTCCGACGGCAAATGTGACACTCGCAATAAAAGTCCCACCTCCGATATAAGTCTATGTGCTTTTTTCTTCGCTTCAAGTTTATTTGTTCCGGAAATTATTGATGGTAACATAATGTTTTCGATCGCCGTGAACTCTGGCAAAAGATTAAAAAACTGGAACGCAAAACCAATTGACCTATTTCTAAAATTTGATAATGTCTCTTCAGTTACATTGTCACTTAAACCATCTATAAACAGCACGCCCGACGAAGGTTTATCCATTAATCCTAAAATATGTAAGAGCGTTGATTTTCCGCTACCCGAAGGACCTGTAATTGCTACTGTTTCTCCTCTTTTTATATCGAGAGAAATCCCTTTCAATACGGCAACATCAATTTTGTTGTCGGTATATTTTTTTGTAATGTTTTCACATCGTATAATAAAATCGTTCATATTTTTTAATCGCTAACTATCGCTGATATTGCTTTTACGTATTGAGACTGTGTCGCAATAGCAAAATGTGTGTCATTCAGACTGTGTCGCAATGAGCTAAAAAGTTGCATTTTTATAGAAGATAGCAACTGATGGTAAAATATGGTACTGTAATTCAACACTAGATGGTAAAAGATGGATTGCGACACAGTCTGATTGCCTTGTCGCTTTATCATTTTGTCGCTGCTTTTATTTTTTTATTCATATCTTATTGCTTCGCAAGGTTCAATTCTTGATGCTTTCCATGCTGGGTAAATTGCCGCCAGAAGTGTAATAATTAAACTTACAAAAGTTATCAGCATTATATCGGAAAAAACTATTTTTACTGGTAGTTTATCAATGTAATAGACATCAGCAGGTAGGTTAATAAATTTATATTTTTTAAGAATAATTGATACTAAGATTCCAATTACACATCCTGTTGTTGTGCCAATTACTCCGATAATAAATCCGAGATTGAGAAAAATTTTCATAATTGAACTTGACTGCATTCCAATTGCTTTTAACACACCTATCGAGTGTATTTTTTCGACAGTTGTTACAATCAAAAGCGAAATTATATTAAAAGTTGCAACCACAATAATAAGTGCTAATATCAGAAACATTACAAATTTTTCAAGTTTCAGTGCCGAAAAAAGATTTTTATTCATTTCGCTCCACGATTTAGTAGTATAGCCAAAATCCAACTTACTTCTAATTACTGACGCTATTCTATCTGAATCAAAAATGTTATCAGTTTTCATTTCTAAGCCACAGATGCCTTCTTTACCAAAAAGTCTGTTTGCGTCGGAAAAATTCATATAAACAAGGGTTGAATCGTACTCGTACATTCCAGAATCAAATAAATCTGCAACAATAAATTTTTCCATTCTTGGCATAATTCCAAACGCAGTGTTTATCCCAAAAGGTGAAACAAGAATTACCTCGTCACCAACAGATACTAAAAGATTTTTAGAAAGCTCGATTCCAATAAAAATTGTTTTTTCTTTTAGTGTAAATATGTTTTTACTTCTAAGAACCTTTTCAATTAAAATTACGTTTTTTTCTTTTTCTGGGATTATTCCTTTTACAACTATACCAGTGGAACGCTTATCTTTTCTCAAAATCATCTGACCATAAAAAAATTTTGATGTATTCAAAATGCCTTTTGTGTTTAGCACTTTTTCAAATACATCTTTAGAAATTTCTGAATCAGAAAAAACTGTAATATGAGGGCTTAAAGATAAAATTTTATCCTTTATGTCCGTCTGAAATCCATTCATCACACAGATAGTTATAATAAGCGATGCAACACCAACAACAATTCCTGATATAGAAATTATTGTTAAAAGTATGCTAAAAAACTTTTTTCTTGTCGCCCAAAAATATCTTATAGCAATAGTTGTTTCAAGATTCACTTAGTTCTTCCTCCAACATTTTTATTGTAAAATATTGTAAAAAAATAACTATTAAAATTGTTCAAACCATGGATAATTAACACTACTTCATTAAATTCAGTTTGTCGTTGCAACAAGCCGTCATTACGGGCCGATTTATCGGCTCGTGGCAGTCTCGATCATCAGTCATCTATGGAAAAGCATGTCAAGTAGAAAATAGCATCCCCTTTGTCAAAAATCAGCATCTTTTGACACGCTTCCTTCCCGCTAAACGGGTGGAGATAAACGAATATAAATTTGTAAATGACACCAATAATAAAGGTGT
>JBDRIG010000033.1:0-4883 GCA_043816185.1 Elusimicrobiota bacterium
TTATATTCGTTTATCTCCACCCGTTTAGCGGGAAGGAAGCGTGTCAAAAGATGCTGATTTTTGACAAAGGGGATGCTATTTTCTACTTGACATGCTTTTCCATAGATGACCAAAAGTGGAGTTATAACACAGTCTCAATGAGAAAACAAAGAAAACGGGAAAACAAATTAACAGGTTTTTATTTTTCAGGTTTTTTCAAAATAGCACGCTACAGAGGCTGTCCGACAAATCGTAAAACAGTCATTTTTTTGTAAAATATAGCAGTATTTGGCAACTAATGGCAACAAACAACACATCATTTTTTTACTGATGCTGTGTCGTCGGTAAAGTGGAATAGGTTGTCGGACAGTCTCTACACTGGAACGACCCATTTTTCATTTGCCATCTGTCATTTTTACTAAAAAGGTGCGGGCCGGATTTGAACCGGCGAATAACAGTTTTGCAGACTGCTCCCTTAGCCACTTGGGTACCGCACCACCAAGTTAGACATGACGGAAGCCCTCCATATCTCACTTTCTACTTCCTTCATTATTGAAAACCTTTTCAGGATTACTTTTATCTAACATGGGCGATGCAGGGATTGAACCTGCGACTTCCACCTTGTAAGGGTGGCACTCTCCCTCTGAGTTAATCGCCCTTTTAACACCAGAGACCAAAATATCAGTATTAAATACGATATGCTTCAGTCATTCGTACTTCGTCGTTTGTTTTCGATGTACTAAGCACGATCTACTGCACTAAATGCCCCTCAACTCTCTAACTTACTGCCCCCAACGAGAGTCGAACTCGTGCTACCACCTTGAAAGGGTGGTGACCTAACCGCTAGTCCATGGGGGCATCTATTTTTTTCACCATATTGAACAATTTTTTTAACGACTTTATAATATAAAATTTTGTCATTTTTGTCAACGCATTATAATTTGAAATGAATTCAACCACTAAGTGCAACGCTGCAAATCGAAAACTTCATTTCCAAACGAACCAAATAAATAGATAGGACACGAGAACAGCAAGCAATGTAAGCGGTAAACCCATTTTTACAAAATCAAAAAATTTTACAGTATATCCCTCTTTTTTTAAGATACCACAAGCGACTATACTTGCAGATGCACCTATTGGCGTAATGTTTCCACCGATGGAGGCACCTATTAAAAGTCCAAACAAAAATAAAGATGGATTAACGCCGAGATTTGTCGAGACAGATATTGCAACAGGTAACATCGCGGCGAGATATGGAACATTATCTATGAATGCCGACAGCAACACCGACAGAAAAACAATCGCCGTAAAACCGAGAAATATATTTTGTCCTATCATATTAGAAAGAAAAATAGAAATTTTTTCAATCCAGCCGTTTAGTATAAGACCGCCAACAAGAATAAAAACCGCCATCAAAAAAAAGGTTGTATCCCAATCGAGTTTGATAAGTCCTTTGAAAATTTTTTCTTTTTTTGTTAAACTCCCCCACACAAGTGAAATAAATCCTGCTATAATACAAATAGTACCAGCCATATAACCAAATTCCTTATCAAAAAAAGAAGAGCCAGCAAGAAACACAATTAAAAGAACAAGAACTACCGTCGGAAACCACGATTTCACTTTTTCTTGAACAACTAATTCCGTTTTTTCTTTATGGTGTTTAAAAAAATAGTAAAGCACAAAAAACGAGACAACTGCACCTAACTCCACCGCAAAAAAAATACCTGGTTTCCCATGATAAAAGAAAAAATCAAAAAAATTCATTTTTGCAAAACCGCCCAAAAGCATGCTTGGCGGATCGCCTATAAGTGTTGCTGTCCCTTGTAAATTTGAAGAAATCGCGATTGCTATCATCATATTGGTTGGGTTAATTTTCAGTTTTTTTGCAAGTGCTACTGCAATCGGTGCAACTATTAAAACGGTTGCAACATTTTCAACAAATGCAGAGATAAATCCAGCTAACACGCATATAAAAAGAATTGCCCAAGTTGTGTTTTTTGCCTTATTGACAATGATCTCGGCGAAATAGGCAGGAAATCTGCTTTCCATAAAAATATCGGCGACAATAAGTGTGCCGACAAAAATTCCCATCACATTCCAGTTGATGGACCAGAAAGCATCTTTTAATGAAACTGCACCAAATAAAAATAAAACAATTACACAAAAAACTGAAATCCTTGTTCTTCGATGTGGAAATACTACGAAAAGAATATATGCAATTAAAAAGATGATGAGTGAAATAAATTCTTTATTCATATTTTCCGTTGAAAAGATTCATTGTTTTTTGAAGACCACTTTCAATAAAAACACAGGCAGCATCGGTCGCACGTAGAATTACTGGCTTCATTTTTGTCGTCTCTTCTTCTGTAAAATCCGAAAGGACAAAATCAACAGGGTCAACATCTAAAGGCGGACGACCAATACCTATTCTCATACGACAAAATTTATTTGTACCAAGCGTTTCAATTATTGATTCCACCCCATTATGCCCACAGGAAGAACCGTTTTTTTTTATCTGAATGCGACCAAAAGAAATATCCATATCATCAGAAATAACAATAAGTTCCTCGAAATCTGGACTATCTGTCCGACTGCAAGACAGATATTTTTTTATTAAAGGTATTATTGCCATACCACTTCTGTTCATAAACAAAGTTGGTTTTATGACGAGAAAATCATTATGCATAGATATTTCTGCACAATCTTTATATTTTTTCCATTTCAGCAATTTATGTTCAGCAAAACTATCAAGCACGGCAAATCCTATATTGTGCCTTGTAGTAGAGTATTTTTTTCCTGGATTGCCAAGTCCAATAATAAATTTCATTTTTTATTCTTATTTTTTTGCTTTGCAGATTTTGAATCCAGCGTCAGCGGTGTTGCACTAACATGTTGAACTTGTTAGATACCAACTTCAAAATATCACGCATAGCATATCTCCATGGTAATCTCCATGATAAACGAAACTTCCTTTATTTTAAATTATTCTACGATTATTTTTTTTCCTCTTTTTTAACAGGTGTTGCTTCTTTCTTCGCTTCCTGCTGTTTTACTTGCGCAGTTTCCTCACCTTCTTCTTCCTTCTTACCCTTACTTATTACTTCTGGTTCAGCTGCCCCTTCACCAACTACTGCACCAGCGACAACTTCTTCTAAAATCGTCGGAGATACAATGTTGACAACTATCTGCTCTGGCGTCATTAAAACTTCAACATTTTCTGGTATAGACAAATTCTTCACAAAAACTGCACTGCCTATTTTAAGATTTGAAATATCAACGACAATTTTTTCTGGAATGTTCGTAGGAAAACATTTCACCTTTAGTTCTCTTATAATGTGAGAAAGAACACCACCAGATTTAACCCCAGGTGCCAAACCTTCAAGCATAACAGGAATTGAAAGTTCAATTTTCTTTTTCATACTAATTTGATAAAAGTCAATATGGGAAATTGCTCTAGTTATAACGTTTTTTTGAATATCTTTTATTAAAACTGTTCTCGAGGTCTTATCGGGCAGATTAATCGAAACCATAGCATTGTACCCAGCTTTTTTAAACAGTGTTTCGAACTTAATAACATCAACTGTAAGTGATAAACTTGCAGTATCGTTGCCATAAAGAATTGCTGGAATTTTTCCAGACGCTCTCATTTTTTTCACCCCACCTTTTGAAGTATGATTTCTTGCTTCCGAATCCAATGTTAATTTTTCCATAGTCATTACGCTCCCTATACAAAACTTGGACTAACACTATTCTGCGCCAGTTTTGTGATTTATTCTGCAATTTTTTTCACACAAATAATTCAGACACCGATTTATCGTTGTGAATTCTTAATACTGCATCCGCCAAAAGTTTCCCAATGGACAAAATTTTTATTTTTTTTGACATCGATTTAATGTATATAGAATTGGAAACGACAACTTCTTTTATTTCTGATTTTTCTATTTTTTCATATGCATCACTTGCAAAAATTCCATGAGCACTAGCAGCATAAATATCAGCGGCACCTGCTTCTTTTAATGCTTGAGCAACTTTGACAAGTGTGCCAGCGGTATCAATCATATCGTCGACAATTATGATATTTTTGTTTTTTATATCTCCTACGATATGCATAACTGCTGCTTTGTCTGGTGAAATTCGTCTTTTATCTATTATAGCAAGTTCAGCTTTAATTCGCTTGGCAAATGAGCGTGCTCTTTCTACACCACCAGCATCAGGAGATACGACAGTAACGTTTGTCAATTTTTTCTTTTTAAAATAATTAACAATTATAGGACGAACAAACAAATGATCGACGGGAATATCAAAAAATCCCTGGATTTGGCCTGCATGCAGATCGAGTGTAAGTATTCTGTCGACACCAGCAACCGTTAATAAATTTGCAACAAGTTTTGCAGTTATTGGTACGCGTGGCTCAACTTTTCTATCTTGACGGGAATATCCGTAATAGGATATTATAGCAGTAATTCTCTCTGCAGAGGCACGACGAAGAGCATCAATAATAATTAAGAGCTCCATCAAGTTTTCGTTAGCAGGAGATGAGATTGGCTGAACAATAAATACATCACATCCACGAACATTTTCAAGTATTTTTATGCATGTTTCTTTATCTTGAAAACGGCTTATTTCCAAATTACTCATTGGAAGTTTAAGAAAATTGCAAATTTCTTTTGTTAAATTTTGATTTGCCGAACCACTGAAAACCTTTAGTTTGTTATGGGCCATTAAAACCTCCAAATTAACACTACTTCGTTAAGTTCAGTCTGGCTTTCAGACTGTGTCGTCTTTGGCTACATATTCTTCAACACTTTGCGGAAACAATTCTGTTTGAAGTCGATTGCCATTAACATATGCCATATAATATCTCCTCCATCTCGTTATCGTTCTTGCGTCGTCATTTTTGTATC
>JBDRIG010000034.1:0-3269 GCA_043816185.1 Elusimicrobiota bacterium
ACCTTTATTATTGGTGTCATTTACAAATTTATATTCGTTTATCTCCACCCGTTTAGCGGGAAGGAAGCGTGTCAAAAGATGCTGATTTTTGACAAAGGGGATGCTATTTTCTACTTGACATGCTTTTCCATAGATGACGACAAACCAAGATTGCTTCGTCGGTCATTTCATTCGTTTCTCGCAATGACAGCAAAATAGATTTTTTCAATGATGTAGTTTATGCAAAAATTTTTGTTCCTTCCAAATTCGTGTTTACTATATCTACTTCCTTTACGCCTTTTTTCACTGCTTGAGCGCAACCTATAATTTTTGGTATCATGCCACCAGTGATAATTCCTTTTTTAATCAAATTTTTTATATTTTTAATTTTTATTACTGGTATTGTTTTTTCGTCATTATCCAATACACCTTTTACGTCTGTAAAAAAAATAAGTTTTTCTGCTTTAAGAAACGAGGCACAACCAGAAGCAACTTCATCGGCGTTGAGATTTAGTATTTGCCCTGTTTTGGTTTGTCCAACTGATGATAAAATAATAGTCTTATTTTTTGAAAGATATTTTTTTATTTTAGGAGAATTTATGAAAACAAATTTTCCAACATAACCAAGTTTTTTAATTCTTTTACCTACGATTACTTTTTTTGTTGCAACAGCATTTTTTATCTTTTTTGCAATTCTTTTTTGAATATTTTCGAGCACTTTTTCTACAATTTTTATTGATTTTTTGTTAGTATAGCGTAATCCGTTAATGAATTTTGTCTCTATTTTTGATTTTTTAAGTGCGATTGTAATCTCTTTGCCACCGCCATGAACAACAATAACAGATTTTTTTTCAGCAAACTTGTTTATAGTTTTTAATATTTTTTTTTCAGCGGATTTATTATCCATCAAACTTCCGCCGTATTTAATAACAATAAGATTTTTACTTTTCATTTGTGTAATCGATTTTTTTATGCAATCTGCATTTTATAAAAAGAAAGTCGCATATCTCCATATTTTTCCTGACGGTAAAGCGACAAGTTACCAATTTTGAGAGAGAGAATTTCTTTTTTATGATGCTGTCCAACAATAAGTCCATTTTCTGCAAGCAAATTTTCAAATTTTTTAATTATTTCTTCCAACATTTTCATTTGGTACGGAGGACCAACAAAAATTATATCAAATTTGTCATCTAAAAAATGTGTTTGTGTTGCATCCTGTTGAATTATTTTTCCACTATCCTTCATATCTAATTTTAGCAGATTATATTCAATTGCTTTTATACAATTTCTGTCATTTTCAACAAATACAACTTTTTTTGCCCCACGGGACAACGCTTCAATTCCAACAGTACCAAAACCGGCAAATAAATCCAAAAAAGTGGCATCAATAATTTTTGGAGTCAAAATATCAAAAAGTGATTTTTTCGCCCGCGCCAAAAGCGGTCTTGTTTGAAAATTTGGTAATGTTTTTATAGCTCGTCCTTTGAATTTACCAGCAATTATTTTAGATGACATTGAGTTTTATTTTATCAAAAAATTCAAATATGTCAATCTAAATAAGTCAGTGGGGTGTGGATATAATTGACATTTTGTTTTTGCTTTTGTAGAATTACGCAGGTTGAATTTTAATTTAGCAAAAAACTATACTTAAAAATATTAAACGGTTGTCAGCGAAAAAACTCTCGTTATCTCGCTAAAGGCATAAATGTCAACAGTATCAATTATAAAATGTCTGTCATATAATAATGACGTTGAATCAAAAGTTTTAGAAGCGGTAAAACTTCTTGGTGGAACGGAAAAATTTTTCAAAAGCGGGCAAAGGGTTTTAATAAAACCAAACATACTTTCCGCAAAGTCGCCAGAAAGGGCGATAACAACCCATCCTGAGGTTATACGGGCAATAATACGACTTGTAAAATCAACAGGTGCAATTCCTTCCGTCGGCGAAAGTCCAGGTGGTGCTGTTGCTGGTGCGGAAAAATTCTGGGAAAAAAGTGGTATAAAACAAATTTGTGAAGAAGAAAAATGCCAAATGCTTTTTTTTGAAAAAACTGGTACTATTTGTGTTACTTCAAAAAATCCAAAAAACAAAACATTAAAACAACTTGAAATCGCAAAACCCTGCCTTGAATACGACTGCGTAATATCTGCACCAAAATTCAAAACCCACAATCTAGTTTTTTTTACTGGAGCAATCAAAAATCTTTATGGATGTATTCCAGGTTTAAGAAAATCAATGTATCATAAATTTGCGCCTCATCCCGACGAGTTTTCGGAAATTATCGTTGATATTTTGGCGATAGTAAAACCAAAACTCTCGATAATGGATGCTGTGGTTGGAATGGAAGGTGAAGGCCCATCGGCTGGCAAACCGAGAGAGATTGGGTTAATAATGGCCTCTGATGATGCTGTTAGTATGGATACGGTAATGTGCGAAATTGCGGGTTTCGATCCAAAAAAAGTTTATTATTTAAATTCCGCAGCGAAATTAGAACTTGGCACGAATGAAATTGAAAAAATAAAAATTGTGGGCGAAAAACTTGAAAGCGTAAAATTAAAAAATTTTAAAATTCCAACTAATTTTTATTTACATTTTATACCAAAATGGTTTGCCAGATTTCTTGGAAAGTTCATATCTGCTTGGCCTGTTGTGGACAGAAAAAAATGTACAAAATGTATGACCTGTATAAAATCCTGTCCTGTGAAGGCAATAGAAAGTCAGCCCCCTATTTCCGAAATAACTTTAAAAAAAGATGGGATTAAAGAAATTCCCATCATAGATAAATCAAAATGTATATTATGTTTATGTTGCAACGAACTTTGTCCAGAAGATGCAATCAAAATAGAATATTCCATACTCATAAAATTTTTGTTATTTGTAAGAGAAATTAAACGGATAAAATTTTTCAGATAATGGTTGTCCTATCACTACTTCGTTAAGTAACTGTTAAGTACTCAAAAACGTAATAAAACAATGTGCAAAATTATGCATCAAACTTAATCTAATAGAAGGCAACACACTATTTGTTGATGGTAGCAAAATAAGAGCCAATGCGTCAATAAATAATACTTGGACTAAAGAAAGATGTAAAAAATATCTCACAAATATAGATGAACGCATAGAGTCAATACTTACCTGTTAGCTAACAAGTACGTAACTACAAGGATGCCCCTGTTCTATACTCAGTTATACCAAAAAATTGCGTTTTATAGCAATCCAAAAGTTATCCACAAGATAATTTCTGGATTTTGTCCCAAATTTTATAAATTTTGTCTTATTAACTTTTCAA
>JBDRIG010000035.1:0-10121 GCA_043816185.1 Elusimicrobiota bacterium
ATTTACAAATTTATATTCGTTTATCTCCACCCGTTTAGCGGGAAGGAAGCGTGTCAAAAGATGCTGATTTTTGACAAAGGGGATGCTATTTTCTACTTGACATGCTTTTCCATAGATGACCAAAAGTAGAGTTATGACACAGTCTCAACGACGACAACTTCCGCAGGGTAAATCCTGTGGCTATCAAAGTAACGACGACAACTTCCGCAAGATAAATTTACCGACCGCCAAAAAAAAAGGGGGAATTAGTAACTATGAAAATGCTTATCGGCACAATCCTTGTTGTAATCGTTGCGACCAATTTTAGTTATACCCAACAGCAATTATCAACACTTTATGGTAGAGTGAATGATGAAGAAACTGGGAGGCCCCTTTCTAAAATAAACATTTCCGTCGCAAATACTGATTATTTAACGAACACTGATAAAAATGGTGAGTATCTATTAAAACTTCCACAAGGTGATTGTGAAATTATTTTCAATTCGACAAATTATCAGAAATTGGCGAAAAATATCAAATTGAAAAGAAGCCGAGAAAAATTAAATGTTTCCTTAACGAGTTTAATTATATATAAAGGCGAAGAAATAGTTGTTACCGCCGAGAAACCAGCGTTCAAAAAACCGGAGACGAGCAAAAAAACAATTAAACATCAAGCAATCAAAGAAACTTCTGGTCCAAAAGAAGATGTGATGGATGTATTTAAGACGCTTCCTGGGGTGTTTACCGGTGATGATTTTTCATCAGCATTTTCTGTTCGTGGCGGTGACCCGCGAGAAACCGGTGTATGGTTAGACAAGGTTTATATCGTTGCACCATATCATTTGGACACACAGGGACCCGAATCGGGTTTTGTGTCTATTTTTAGCAATGAAATGATTGAGAATGCAACACTTCTTTCAGGTGGTTTTCAGGCAGAATATGGTTATACGATGTCTGGTGTAGTTGATATAGAAAGTAAAGATGCCAAAAAACGACAGGGTAAAATAAGTTTATCGCTGATTGATTCAAAGATATTTTACGAACTACCAATTGGTGATAAGTCAGGGTTGCTTTTTGCAGCACGAAGAAATTATCAGGACTGGTTATTGAAACTTATTGTGAAAGAAACAGAAAACGAGAAGTTCACTTTTCCGTCTTTTTATGATGTCCACTTTAAGTTTCATACACAGTTAACTCCCCAAGATAAACTTTCACTTTATGGAATAAATGCGGGAACTTATATGTATTTTGAACTCAAAGAGCAGGAATATGAAAAAGCCACCGGTGATAAATATGAATACTCAATGAAGTTTTCCTGGGAAACAAGAAGCAATGTGATTTTTGGCACATGGGAACATAAATTCAACGAACAGATGTTGTCTGTATCTTCATTATCTTTTGAAAATAAATACTATAAAGATGCTTTTGAACAGAAAAGCACATATTCTCCAGATAACTCTGATTTTGGGGAAGATGTGAATTTTTGGGTCTATGAATTTAGAAATGAATTTTGCTGGAAAGCGATAACTGATCATCAAATAAAAATGGGCATGCTTTATGCTCCTTTCCAATTTGATGTGAACGCGAAAGTACCAACATTTGTTTTTAATGGTGAAGAAATGTATGGAGAGCCACGGGAATATACAGAAACACAGTATAAAGAACAACCATATGTCCTACAAGGTTTTATTCAGGATAACTGGGAAATACTTGATCGTTTAACAGCAAATTTTGGGGTCAGATATAATTATTTTAAGTTAAATAAAAACGGGAATATATCCCCGAGAGTTTCTGTTGCTTACGGTATTACTCCGAAAACCACTCTGCGAACTTCCTGGGGATATTATTATCAGGATCCAGATACAACTGATTTTTTACCAGAATGGGGCGGCAACAAAAATCTGAAATCACAGTTGTGCAAGCATTATATCGTCGGAGTTGAAAGGGAACTGCCTGAAAATTTCAATCTTAAAATAGAAGGATATTACAAGGACTATGATAAACTTATTTCAATCGATGCTCTAACTGCCAAAAAAGTTAATGGAGGCGATGGATTTTCTAAAGGCGTAGAATTATTTCTTGAGAAAAAACTCTATCGTAAACTCTACGGGTGGCTTTCTTACACATATTCTGAAAGCAAGAAAAAGGATTATAAAGATACTAAAGAATACTGGTTTGATTATGACCAGCGACATTTAATCAGTTTAGTAGCAAATTATAAATTTAATCCACGATGGAGTACTAATGCTACATGGAAATATGGTTCAGGAAGATCCTACACACCTTATATTGGTGGGACTATGAACGCATATGACGAGTGGTCACCAGTACTGGGTGAAAAAAATTCTGCTCATTATCCAGCGTATCACCGTCTTGACTTGCGTATTACAAAAAATTGTATTTACAGAACATGGACATTAAGTTATTATCTGGAAATGTTGAATTTATATGATCGTAAAAATGTAGCTAACTATTATTTTGATGGAGTGAACGGCGAGACAGTGACTGAATATCAACTGCCGTTTGTTCCATTATTGGGAATGGAAGCAAGGTTTTAATATAAACGCAAGAGACAAAAAAGCCAAATTGTAAATGCTATTGACAATTTGTCCGAAGTTTTCTATAATACCAACTATGATTAAAAGAGAATTATCTAATAAGTTAAAAAGTTTGTTTTCAAAATTTCCGGTTGTTTCTGTCATCGGTCCTCGCCAGTCAGGTAAAACTACTCTTGTAAAAAACGTATTCAACAATATGGATTATGTGTCTCTCGAGGATTTAGATACCAGAGAGTTTGCCTCAAAAGATCCAAGAGGTTTTTTGTCCACCCACAGCAAAGGTGTTATTATTGATGAAATTCAAAGAGTTCCAGAACTATTTTCGTATATTCAGACGATAGTTGACAACAAAAATAAAGCGGGGCTTTTTGTATTGACTGGTTCACAAAACATTCTACTTCAGGAAAATATATCCCAGACATTGGCTGGTCGTGTTGCGATATTAAAATTGTTGCCTTTTAGCATTAAAGAATTACAGCAATCATCGTATAAACTAAAAGAATCCGAAGAATATATCTTAAAAGGATTTTATCCCAGAATCTACGATAAAAAAATTGATCCTGTTGATTGGTATCCGAATTATATCCAAACCTACATTGAAAGAGATGTGAGGTTAATAAAGAACATAACTGATTTGGGTGCATTTCAGAAATTTGTAAAAATGTGCGCAGGTAGAATCGGACAGATTCTTAATTTATCATCGCTCGGTAATGATTGCGGAATTACACACAATACAGCAAGAGCATGGATTTCTATTTTAGAATCAAGTTACATTATTTTTTTGTTAAAACCGTTTTATAAAAATTTTAATAAGCGGATTATAAAAATGCCGAAATTGTATTTTTACGATACAGGACTTGCCTGCTCGCTTTTAGGTATTCAAAACAAAAGCCAACTTTTAGGACATTACTTAAAAGGAAGTTTATTTGAGACATTTGTTATTTCCGAGATAATCAAGAAAAAACTGAATAAAGGTCAACAGCCGGATTGCTATTACTGGCGTGACAAAACAGGCAATGAGGTTGATTGTATAGTAGAGTTAGCAGATTCGTTATTGCAGATAGAAATAAAATCTGGTAAAACAATTGCCGACGATTATTTTGACGGGTTAAGATATTGGGCTAAGTTAGTCGGTAAAAAAAGTGGTAATTCATATTTGATATACAACGGTGATGAAAATCAAAACCGAACTTTTTGCAAAGTAATTAATTGGAAAAATATCAACTCCATTGGATTGTAGGAATATCAGAGGGGAAAATAAAAAATATGATGTATGCGATGTGGGACTGGTTAGTTAAGGGTGGGCCGGTAATGATTCCAATTGTTGGATTTTCAATTGTAGTGTGTGCACTCATCGTTGAACGATTTGTCTATTTTCATAAAATTCAGCATAATACGGAAGAGTTTATAGAAAAAATTACAGAATTGTTAGAACAAGGAAAAATAAATGAAGCACAGCAACTCTGTGAATCAGTGTCAAGTCCATTAGCAAGAATTTTAAATACAGGAATTTTTACTTTACAAAAAAATCCACAATTGATAAGAGAGCGAATTCACGAAGTGGTATTGGACGAAATGCCAAAATTAGAAAAATATCTTTCTTTAATTTCTACTATTGCTACTATCGAGCCAATGCTTGGATTGTTAGGAACTGTCACTGGCATGATTCGCTGTTTTACGGTGATTGCATTAAAAGGTACTGGCGACCCGCAATCATTAGCAGGTGGTATTTCAGAGGCACTGATTACCACTGAGGCAGGACTGATTGTTGCAATTCCAATTTTGTATCTGCATAATGTTCTTTCTGACAAAGTGGAACATATTGTTTCAAGTATGGAAAAAGGAACCGCAAGATTTATTGCAATGACGGAAGACGGGAGACGGGAGACGGTGGGTGGTAGACGGTAGACGGTAGAGGGCAGAGGACGGTGGACATAGGACGGTGGACAGAACTAATCACTGATCAATAGCCACTTGTTTCTTGTCACTTGGCACTTGTCGCTTTGGTAGCCGAATCAACTCCAGTATTAATGCTGTGGTTGGTTTTACGACGCGCTACACTAATGGAGGTGTGACCATGCAAAGACAAACAAACCATATGAAACTTTTATCTGTGGTTATTTTAGGAATGCAGTTAGTTTGCGTTAGAACAGGATTTGCAGAAACTATCAGTGCGATTTTTGGTGTGATAACCGATGGCTATTCAGGAGAGTTGCTTACAGAAGTGAACCTCGTTGTAGTTGGAACAGATTTTTCAACAATTACTGATAAAAGTGGAACTTATAGGTTTGAAAATCTTCCTGTTGGAAAATACGAAATAAAAATAAGCAAGGTAGGGTATAAACCTAAAATTTTACCCTTAAAAGTTCATTCAAATAAAAAGACAAAATTAAATGTTCAACTTGAAATGGGAACATTCTTTTTATCCGAGGTTGTTGTTTCAGCTCAACGGCTTGCAGAAAAAAGTTGCGTAAGTGACCATATAATTGCCGATAGAAAACAATTGTTGCTTAAAGAAGGACATATGCAGGATCCCATCCGTGTAATTTTAACGATGCCAGGTATAACATCTACTGGCGATTTGTTTTCTCCGTCACAATTATATGTTCGTGGTGGTGAGCCGAACGAAAATTTGTTTATGGTTGATTGGGTAACACTCCACTGGCCTTGGTACTGGGGCGGAATGAAGTCAACATTAAATTCTGAAACAATAGAAAAAATAGAACTTCTTACCGGTGGCTTCCCTGTAAAATATGGAAATTGTTTATCCTCAGTGCTAAATGTTACAACGCGCGAAGGTAACAGAGAACGTTTTTGTGGTAATGTATCTCTTGGGTTTATAAATACACAAGCATTGTTTGAAGGGCCTCTTAGCAAGAAAAGTTCATTTCTCTTTGCAGCGAGAAGAACTTACTTTGACCTTGTGATGAGCAAGGAAAGCGAGGCGTTTCCAGTGACAAATTTTTACGATTTTAATCTTAAACTCGGGTACGATATTACGGAGAAACATAAAATATTTTTCTCGGGATTTTCAGGAAATGAAAAAATTGATTTTTACACTTCTAATCCAGATCCTGGGGTGCCGCAAAAAATTTACGATGAAGGTAAGTGGAATACACAAAGTGTTGAACTAAAAAGCCAGTTCGGTGAAAATGTTTATTCAGTATTTGCCTTAACTCGTGAGAACCTAAATTTTCATGTTGAAGTTGGAAAAACTGAAAAAATGGATATAGATACTTGCGATTACAGAATAATTGAAGATTTAACCTTGAAAGTACATCCAAACCATGAATTGAAAACAGGATTTAAAATCACAGATGTCAACTTTGATTTTGAAGGAAAATATCCTCATCCTGAAAATCCAAATGTAGACCCGAATGATGCAACCGTAAAGTTACTATCAGTGTTAGCAAAATTAAAAACCAACTCCGCAGGTACATATTTCCAGGATTCATGGACATTAACTCAAAAACTTTCTTTAACTGGCGGTATGAGAAGTGATTACTTGGAGTATAACAAAAAATCTGATATCTCACCAAGGTTGGCATTGAAATATGATTTGAATGATGAGACATCGTTGCGTGCTGCTTGTGGAAATTATACACAGACACCCGAACTTGAAGAATTGTCAAAGAACTCAACACTTGATTCTAAAAAAGCGGTACATTACATTTGCGGTATTTCAAGAAAATTTAGTAAGAACTTGCGTAGTTGGAGCGAGGTTTATTATAAAGATTACAGAGATTTAATTACTGTTGATACACTTGGAAACTATTCTAACAGTGGCAAAGGTTATGCTCGGGGAATTGAGTTTTTTTTGGAAAAGAAGGTTGGGGATATTGCTGGATGGATAAGTTATTCATTTAGTGAATCCAAACGACTGGATTCAGCAGAAAAAAAAGAATATCTTTCTAACTTTGACCAGCCACACTTATTATCAATAATGTTTGACTGTAATTTGGTAAAAAATATTATAGCCAACCTACATTTCAGGGTTGCCAGTGGAAGGCCATATACCTCCATTATTACTGCACAGAAAAACTCTACTACTGGTGTGTGGGAACCTATTTGGGATGAAAAAAACTCAGCCCGGTACGAGCCGTTCCACCAACTGAATTTAAGAATTGTACGCAAATTTAAAATAGGTAAATTAAATGCAGAGTCGTATTTTGAAGTATGGAATCTGTATAGCCAAAAAAATATTATGGGGTATATTTACCAGTATGGCGATACTTACGAAAACAATGTAAAGGGAATACCATATTATTCAATGCCATTTATGCCTGGTGGCGGATTCAAAATAGAATTTTAAGGTCCCCTACAACAGCAGAACGAAAAATTGTTTATTGTATCGGAAACCGATTATGATGTTCGTAGTGCGAACCCCTAAAGGGTGCGGCTACCAACCACTGATGTCATTCCCGAATGGTTCCATCGGGAATCCATGTCTCTCGGAGTGATGCGAACCCGTAAAGGGTTCGGCTACTATGAACGAGCATAAATGCTCTACTCCAGGAGCGGAGCGTTTGATCCTGCTGTTGTTTTGGTAGCGTCCGACTTCAGTCGGACGAAGAAATCGTATTCAATCGTCCCGATGTTACATCTGGACGCTACGAACAGCATAAAGTAGTGCGAGGAAGCACCAGTTAATATACAAGTCGCTATATGTCCAATTTTATGATAACCAATGAATCTTACAAAATAGAACGAAAAAAACGCAAAAAGCCCGAAATCAATATGGCACCAATGATTGACATGGTGTTTCAACTGATAATATTTTTTATGGTTACCACAAGTTTAGCACAACAGACAGGAATACAAATTGAAAAACCAAAAGCAGTAAGTTCACAATTGCTCCCTCGTAAAAACATCGTAATTACTATATCCAAAGAAGGTGAAATTTGTTTAGAAGATAAAAAACTTTCTTGGGAAGAGTTTAAGAAAAACTTAAAAGTGAAAATAGAATCGTCGCCAGAATCAATGGTAGTTATCGCTACTGACCTGGATTCAAAAGTTGGTATAGTGGTAAATGTAATGGACGAAGCAAAAAGATTTGGCGCACAACGACTTTCCATTGCTACCGAATACGAAAAATGGGAAGAATAAGTCAGTTAATCACCACTCGTTACTATCCGATTGTTCGCTACTGGTTATCTGTCGTCAATTGCTCGCTACTTATCAATTTTTTATTGTTTCTAACGCTCCCATACCTTACATACATAAAACCTGTTATACTCAGAAAAATTTACACAGTAGATTTATTTCGATTACCAAGTACAAAATCAAAAGAAGAAAAAGTCGTAAAAAAAGAGAAACCACCTACACCAGTTCATAAACTAAGATCAGATACTGAAAATATAAACACACAAGCAAAAGAGGAAACACCACAACAAGAACAAGAAGTTTGCGAGCTCGGTGATTTGGATACCGTCCCGCAAATTTTGTGTATGGCTAAACCGAAATATCCGGAATCGTTGCGAGTTTCTGGTAAAGAGGGGCGAGTAGTTGTAAAATTTCTGATAAATTATTTTGGGTATGTAGATAAAGTAGTTATTTTAGAGCATGGTATAGATATTTTATTTGATCAGGCATCAATTGATGCGGTAAAAAAGTGGCAGTTCAGTCCACCGAAAGTAAAAAATAGACCAGCATCGGTTTGGTTTGTCTTGCCAATAAAATTTGAATTAGAATAAGGGGACAACAATATGAAAATTGGCATCGTTGGAGTTGGTTCGTTGGGACAGCATCATGCGCGGGTATATTCGCAGATTCCTGATGTTGAGATTTTCGGTGTATGTGATGTTGATAAAAAGCGGGTCGAAAAAATTGCAAAAAATTTTAATACACAAGCATTTTCCGACTACAAAGAGCTTATTGATAAGATTAACCTTGTTAGAAACGGTGTATCTCGCCAAGATATTTCTAACAAGGTTGACGCCGTAAGCATTGTTGTTCCGACGCCACTACATTATATTGTTGCAAAAGATTTTCTTAATGCAGGTATTCATTGTTTGGTTGAAAAGCCAATTACCGATGATGTTTCGCAAGCAGAAGAACTCTTGAAGATTGCTAATGAAAAAAATGTTATTCTTCAAATAGGACATATTGAAAGATTTAACACAGCTGTAATTGAAGCACAGAAATATATTAAATCGCCGAAATTTATAGAAGCACAGCGGTTGGGTCCTTATGATCCGCGAGTAGCACACATCGGCGTTGTAATGGATTTAATGATTCACGATATTGATATTATACTGACGCTGGTTAACTCAAAAATCGTGCAAATAGATGCAATCGGTGCCAAGATTTTATCACAAAATGAAGATATCGCAAATGTACGACTTAAATTTGAAAACGGCTGCGTTGCAAACATTTCAGCATCGCGTGTTTCTATTGATAAATTCAGAAAAATAAGAATTTTTCAAGACGATGCTTATATTTCGCTTGACTATGCTGGGCAGTCGCTGAAAATTTACAGAAAAAAATCAGACCTATCTGGCGGCGAGACGAGTATTGTAACCTCTATGTCAGATATAGAAATAATAAAACCAAAACTTAAAACCGAGGAACCGTTAAAAAAAGAACTCGAACATTTTATAAATTGCGTAAAAACTGGAAAGCCACCGTTGGTAACTGGCGAGCATGGTCGAGATGCATTAGAAGTTGTAGTTGAAATATTAAAAAAACTTTGCTAAAATAGCGAAATCAAAAGAATAATAAAAAAAACACATACTATATCAGCTATATTAATCAGATAGTTGGTCGTGCAAATAAAGAGATTTTAAGTTTGATGCGGTAAAAATCAATCTAAAAAGATTGTAATATTTTTGCCAAAGAACTTTTGCAACGACCTGGAGAAAAGTATGGATAAAAGGATTCCAGTAGACAGAAGGCTATGGATGCGGCGTGCTGAAGAAAGACGTATTGAAGAAAGAAGATTTGTTTGTTTACCTGTTGTTATGGAAAGACGGACAGATGAACGAAGAAAATGTGAGCGAAGAAGAGACGAACGACGTATTGGTGAAAGACGCAGTGGTTACAGCGGATTTTGCGTGCTGTAATAATATTACTTAGTTAAGTTCAGTTTGCCATTGAGACTGTGTCGCAATAGTAAAATGTGTGTCATTACGAGCGAAGCGAATAATCTTTAAAATATTTCTCGTCGGAAAGAGATTGCCACGGCTTCCTTCGGAAGCCTCGCAATCAGACTGTGTCGCAATCCATCTTTTACCATCTGGTGTTAGATTGCAGTACCATATTTTACTATTAGTTGCTATCTTCTATAAAAATGCAACTTTTTAGCTCATTGCGACACAGTCTGAATAACCAAAAGTAGAATTATAACACAGTCTGAAAGCGGAGATGTCGGTATTTTCAAGTTGCTTTAACATAGCCAGAATGATCACAATATTTGGTGTTGCAAGGTTGATTGAGAAACTTGGGAGTACGTAACTACAAGGATGCCCCTGTTCTATACTCAGTTATACCAAAAAATTGCGTTTTATAGCAATCCAAAAGTTATCCACAAGATAATTTCTGGATTTTGTCCCAAATTTTATAAATTTTGTCTTATTAACTTTTCAA
>JBDRIG010000036.1:0-18676 GCA_043816185.1 Elusimicrobiota bacterium
CTTTATTATTGGTGTCATTTACAAATTTATATTCGTTTATCTCCACCCGTTTAGCGGGAAGGAAGCGTGTCAAAAGATGCTGATTTTTGACAAAGGGGATGCTATTTTCTACTTGACATGCTTTTCCATAGATGACGGCTATCACAGAGATTGCCACGAGCCGATGAATCGGCTCTCACAATGACAGAATCTCGTAATGACGACGCAGGACATCCCTACTTCTTGCTTCTTATATTTCGTTTCACGATACAGCAAGGTCGAAAACTTTTTCCACATCTATCAGATTTACTGAATCTTCATTGCGATATTTTATTTCTACTTTATTTTCTTTAAGTGTTTTTTCCGAGATAGTTATGCGAATAGGAATTCCTAATAAATCGGCATCCTTAAATTTGACACCTGCTCTTTCATCGCGGTCATCAAGCAAAACATCCGTTTTTTGAGAGAGTTTTTCATATATTTTATCGCAAACATTCTTAACGCTCTTGACCTCACTATTGTAGCCAGTCGAAGGAAGTCCTTGCGAACCTTGTGAAAAAATAGGAATTATTATTACCTTATATGGTGCAAGCGATTTATTCCAGATAATCCCATTTTTATCATTTGATTGTTCAATTATAGCGGCGACAATACGGGATACGCCTACTCCATAGCAGCCCATTATAAAAAAATTCTTATTGCCTTTTTCGTCGAGAAAAGTTGCATTCATTGCTTTAGAATATTTTGTTCCAAGTTTGAATGTATGTCCAACTTCAATTCCTCGAGAAAATTGCAATTCGCGTTTTTTACATCTCGGGCAAATATCACCTTTTTTTATTTTGCGTATATCTAAAATTTCAGTCGGTTTATAATCCCTATTGATATTTATATTTTTCAGATGATAATCTTTTTTATTGGCACCAGAAATTCCGTTGATGATTGTCTCGACAGAAAAATCCGCAAAAATTGGTAGACGGTTGGCGAGGTCGGTGGCGAGGTCGGTGGCGAGGTCGGTAGCGGCAGCAGCAGTAGAAGTAGCGTTGGTGGTCGACGGTAAATTTGAAGGGCCGGCAAAACCAATGGTCGCACCTGTAATCTTCTCGACGATTTCGCTGTTAGCAAAAATAAGTTTATCACATTTCAAAAAATCTTTTAATTTTTCTTCATTTATTTCGCAATCACCCCTAACAAGTATCATAACTGGTTTTTCGTCGGCAAGATAGATAAGCGTTTTGATAAATTTTTCAGATTTTTCATTCAAGAACTTTCCAACCTCTTCTACCGTTTTTAAATTCGGTGTATACACTTCTTCCAATGCTTTTATATCGTGTGATGGCAATCCCACCGCTACAACACATTCTGCTTTCTCGATATTCGCACCGTAGCCACATTCACAGGAAACAATTTCTTCCTCGCCAGTATCCGCCAAAACCATAAACTCGTGGGAAAAAGAACCGCCTATTGCACCAGTTGTTGCTTCGACAATACGAAACTTAAATCCACATCGTTGACAAATTTTTGAGTAGGCATCAAAAACGATTTTATAGTATTTATCCGCATCTTCTTCCGTCGAATGAAACGAATATGCGTCTTTCATATAAAACTCTTTTGCTCGCATAACTCCGAAACGAGGACGAATTTCATCTCTGAATTTTGTTTGAAATTGATAAAACATTAGAGGAAGTTGTTTGTATGAGCGAACATCTTTTCTAACAAAGTCTGTTATGATTTCCTCGTGGGTGGGACCAAGACAAAACTCTCTACCAGTGCGATCTTTTATGCGACAAAGTTCTTTTCCATAAATATCCCATCTGCCGGTTTCCTTCCACAATTCTGCAGGTTGTATTGCTGGGAGTAAGAGTTCCTGTCCGCCGATTTTATTCATTTCTTCGCGAATTATTTGCTCAACATTTTTTAGAACGCGAAGTCCTAAAGGAAGCCATTCATAAATGCCGGACGACAATTTCCTGATAAGTCCAGATCTTAACATCAATTTCAGAGAAATTGCATCTGCATCAGACGGTGTTTCCTTAAGCGTTGGTATAAATAATTGCGAGTATTTCATATTATCTTATAGATATTTTTTTACTAATTCGTGCATTTCTTCGTCAGAGATTCCGATTGTTCTTTCCGCTTCGTATTGAGTGTCAATCCACTCCTTAATTTTTATAACACCCGGATGGTTTTTTTCAACTTTAATTTTCAGATGATGATTTACCCAATAGACAATTCCTGCCGCACCTGATTTATCGGTAATTTCGACGGAAACTGGTTTATTTAAAAGTTTATTGGTGTCAAAGATATTATAAATTTCCTCGTCTTTTAATAGACCGTCAGCATGAATTCCTGCCTTTGTAATATTAAAGTTTTTTCCGACATACGGTTGATTTGGTGGAATCTGATAACCCATTTCCTTTTCAAAATAATTCGCAATTTCGGTGATGACTGTTGTATCCATTCCGTTAGCACTACCGCGAAAAGCAATATACTCAATAACAAGTGCTTCCGTCGGAGTATTACCCGTTCGTTCTCCTATTCCCAAAAGCGAACCGTTTGTCACAGAACATCCATAAAGCCAAGCACCTATAGCATTTGTTAATGCACGATGAAAATCATTATGACCGTGCCATTCCAACCATTCCGAAGGTACATCGGCAAGTTTTGTAAGACCATATATTATGCCATTTACAGATCTTGGTATTGAAACACCCTGATATGTAACGCCGTAACCAAGAGTATCACAAGCGCGGATTTTTATTGGAATTTTTGTCTCTCTTGAGAGTTTCATTAATTCTTGTGCGAACGGAACAACAAATCCGTAAAAATCGGCGCGGGTTATATCTTCAAAATGGCATCTCGGACTTATGTTTTCGTTGAGTGCAGAACGAACAATATCAAGATACATATCCATAACCTGTTTGCGCGTTTTTTTCAGTTTGAGAAAAATATGGTAATCGGAAACCGACGTCAAAATACCAGTTTCCTTCAAGCCAAATTGTTTAACAAGTTTAAAATCATCTTTATTGGCTCTTATCCAGCCAGTAATTTCTGGATATCTAAGTCCCAATTCAAGGCATTTTTTTAATGCTTCTTTGTCCTTCTCTGAATAAAGAAAAAATTCTGATTGTCTGATGACACCATTTGGACCCGAAAGACGATGGAGCATTTTATAAATATCAACAATTTGTTTAACTGTGTAAGGCGGGCGGGACTGTTGTCCGTCGCGAAACGTTGTATCTGTTATCCAAATTTCTTCGGCTGGGGTCATTGGCATCACGCGCCAGTTGAACGAAATTTTTGGCACTTCACCGTAAGGAAAAATATCCCTGTAAAGATTAGGCTCTTTCACATCTTGCAATTCATATTTATATTCTTCCTGTTCAAGTGTCCTTGTTTTCTTGTTAAATTTCAGCATAAATCTCCGTAATATTTATAAAATAAATCTCGATTGAGCGAGGACGTTTAGAAGTAGAGAAGCAAATTGTAGACACGAATTTATTCGTGCGATGTCTTGCACACAATAACGATCGAAATTGCTTCGCCCTCGTGGCTGTCCGACAAATCGTAAAACAATCATTTTTTTGTAAAATATAGCAATATTTGGCAACTAATGGCAACAAACAACATATCTTTTTTACTGACGCTGTGCCGTCGGTAAAGCGGAATAGGTTGTCGGACAGCCACGATAGCGGGAAGGAAGCATGTCAAAAGATGCTGATTTTTTACAGGGGATGCTATTTTCTACTTGACATGCTTTTCCGTGGATGACTTTTCGCGATTTGCGAGACGTAATCCTAAAATCTCATCAAACGACTTTAGTTTACCTGCGAAATCTCTTTATATGATATACCCTCTTTGAAAAAATAGTAAAAACCTACCAATAGTATATAAATTCCACCAACAAAGTGGGATATCAAGGCGGCAGCGAAAGCAACCTCCTTCATTATAATAGTTCCATTTGTGCTAAAGAACATTATTCCAGCAACGAAGGCTGCTTCAAATGTTCCAAGACTTCCAGGGGCAGCGGGAATCGTTAAGCCTATAATAGTTATAAATAAGACAAAAATTATCGCGAAAAGCGATAAGTTAATTCCTACTATTTTTAGTAAAAAATATGTATTAAATATTTCACATAACCACACGCAAAAAGAAATAAGCATAACTATCAAAAAACTTTTTATATCAGTAATAATTTCGAAACCAACTAAGAACTTTTTAATTTTATGGACAAGCCGTTCCTTTAATTCATATTTGATAAAAGGAATTTTTTTAAAAAAATCAATAAAATGTTTTTTCACGATAAGAATACTAACAACACCGAGCACACTAATAAAAAATATAATCGCTATAAAAATTGTTTTTTTTACCCAAGGTGGAAATACAGGAAGAAATGGAACTGCCAGTAAAAGTAAAATCAGTACGCTGATACCGTCTGTAATTCTTTCCAAAACAATAGTTGCTAATGAGGAACTTTTAGAAATATTGTGTTTTTTTCCTACAATATATGCTCGCACAAGTTCTCCAAAACGCATGGGAAAAATACAATTGGCTGCAAAACCCATTGCCAAACTTGGAAACAGTTGTTTTGCACTAAATTTTTTAATAGGTAAAAACAAAAATTTCCATCGCACAGAGCGTAAGATAAATGCCAGCGTATATGCTACAATGCACGGTAATAGCCACAGGTAGTTTCCGTTAATGATAAATTTTGCTATAGTTTTAATATCAATATTTCTTAAAACAAGATATAAAAAAAATATGCTTATTATTATTCCAAATATAATTCGTTTTTTCATTTTAATTTTATTTTTTACGACTTGCCGGGAGCCGGACTTGAACCGGCATGAACCATAAAGCTCGAGGGATTTTAAGTCCCTTGCGTCTACCAATTCCGCCATCCCGGCATTTTTATTTCAAGATAATTGACAATGGGATATTTTATCGTAATGGTTTAATATTACTAAATTATTTTTTTATTGTCAAGATTTTTTGCATCCAATTAAGTTCAACGTCGGATTTAGTGGATTTTTTTCAGTGGAGCCCAGTCGTCATTGAGACTGTGTCGCAATGAGCTAAAAAGTTGCATTTTTATAGAAGATAGCAACTGATGGTAAAATATGGTATTGCAATCCTAGATGGTGGGGGGGTGGATTGTAACACAGTCTCCATGACAACAATTAAATTCCGTTCTGCTTCCGTTAACTGTTTATATGTTCTTTTCATATCTGCCTATTATAGCAGATTTTCAATCCAGCGTCAGCGGTGTTGCACTAACATATTGAACTTGTTATTTGATACGTAGTGTTGAAAAATTTTAATTATTTATGTATAATCATTTCCAAAAAAAAAGAAGACTAATCTATTACAGAATTCTCAGGAAAGAAAGTCTTTGGCTTTAGTGGTTGTTCGACAATTGTTTTTAGGAAAAATAGTCCGTTGTTCGTTTGAAGGCGGAGATAAAAAAGTGCTTAATCAAATTGAATATTACAGAGATGCGTTTGTAGGGAACCGATTTTTAGAGTTCATAAATAAAGCAGAATATATTGTTGGTTATGGTGAAGCAGAGATACAAAATAAAAATCCCAAAGCATATTATTCAGCCCCACTAACACATCTTTGGGCGATGATGGAACGTGGGCTTGATATTTTCAGTTCTATTTTAGGGTACGATGGTACTCTGGTTTCACTCGATATAGATTATTACAATTCAAAATCTCCCGGTGAAATCTATTTTGATTCGGACAATGTTTTCAAAAATAAAATTGAACCCATTCGTGAGATAGTAAAAAGTGTGTATCGTGATTTTGGTATTAGTTATCTTGAAGTAATTACTGGATGCGGTTATCATTATCATTCGCTTTGGCCTTTTAATAATGAGCACTGGCAGTTGGAAAAAATAGGTTGTCTTGAGTATACACTTGAACAGCAATATATTGACAGGCGAAGTCAGGATGGTCGCAATCCAATACCTGTTTATAAAGGATTTGGCCATTCGGGTGCATTCCGACTTTTACAATTTATTTCGTTAGAAATAATGGAACGTGCTTCTTGCTTACGCGAAAAAAATAAAAAAATTATACAAATTGAATTTTGTGATATAGAAGTACCATCACCAGGCTGCGTGTCTATTGATTTGACCACTTATTCAGATCCGCTTTATATGCGAGTTTTAAGAGTCCCTTTCAGTACTCATCAAAAACACAAAGTGAAAAAACATGAAATAGGCGAGGACATAAGCAATCTGGTACCAATTCAAACTATCCTCCCGACAAGTGATATGTCAATCGACAATCTTCTTAAAATGAGAAGGAATTTTCGGTGGTCTTCTGACTATGCGAGGGATCCAAAATCATCGTGCATTATACCAAATAGCTCTAAAGGATGGCTGAATGTTTTGTCAAAATATAAAAATTCGGAACTTCATCAATTCCACACTAAATTTGATAGTATAGATTATGAAAAAGAAAACGATTGGTCAACAACCTATTATGCTTTAAATTTAAACGAATTGCTCCCGTGTGTCAAACACAGTATTGTTATCCCCGAGCCGCACATTAAAAAACCAACCAATATAAGAAAAATTGTAGCAGTTTTAAGATCGAAGGGTTGGGATTATAAACACATTGCTGGATTTTTTTACAGCCATTTCAAAAAGTTGATTGATTTTTCGTCGAATAAATATAATGCTGAAATCCGTGCCAACTTTTTTGTTCAACTATACGGTGCGCCAATATATCTTGGAATTGATAAATTACTTGATATAAATTGTATTTCACATAGCGAGATTGGATATTGTATAAAATCGTTGTGTGGGCATGATTTGGCACTATGGAAACCGAACGATTGCAAAGATTAAACGGCAGACGAAGATAACAAATGGCGGACGATTTTGTTCGTCATCCACGGAAAAGCATGTCAAGTAGAAAATAGTATCCCTTGTCAAAAATCAGCATCTTTTGACACGCTTCCTTCCCGCTAAAGAGGCTGTCCGACAAATCGTAAAACAGTCATTTTTTGTAAAATATAGCAGTATTTGGCAACTAATAGCAACAAACAACACATCATTTTTTTACTGACGCTGTGTCGTCGGTAAAGCGGACTATGTTGTCGGACAGCCACGATAGCGAAGCAATCTCGAACTTCAACTTCAACACCGAGATTGAGACTGTGTCGCAATCCATCTTTTACCATTTAGTGTTGAATTGCAGTACCATATTTTACCATCAGTTGCTATCTTCTATAAAAATGCAACTTTTTAGCTCATTGCGACACAGTCTCATTGCCGCGAGTCCTGCGAACTCTTGCAATGACCAAAAGTAGAGTTATGACACAGTCTCACTACGGCCACTGAAAATTAACCGTTACCGTAGGCACAGAATTTGTTACATCTACGGTAGCCGTTTTTGTTGGCTGAATTTGAATAGAATCCGTTGTTTGTTTTATATACCACGCTTTTACATTGTAAGTATATTCCTTGCAAACTGCAATTTCATATTTACCATCGTATGTAGAAATTGTGCTATAATAAATTTCGTTGCCAGTCCTAAACGAAGAATCTATAACAGGCGGCGAATCAGCAGGCATGAAACCTGTTGTAGCAACAATAAGCACACCTGTTGCAATATTGCCGCCGATGGCTGTATCGGAAACATCGCCTTCTATCTTTCCCCAAGAGGATGTGATGTTGAAATTTTTATTAATTTCCTGTTCACCTTGTAATAGATCAATAGGGTTTGTCCATCCGCCACTTAAAGTATACGAATCTGATTCATCTAACATAGGCACTACACTGCAACTACCCGTTCTTACCCCTTTTAACATATATGTCCCATCACTACCAGAGATAGTTTCTTTTTCAAAACCAGCTGTTTGATTAGTTACTCTTACAACAATATATGGTAACGGATCACCAACAATATTGTATGTGGTACCTGAAATCCAACCTGCTGGATAGATTGTAAAATCCACTTTTTTTGCTATACCCTGCGTTACTTCAGCCGACTCAGAATCTTCCGTCCAGTTTGTATCGTAATAATCGGGGTTTGCAACAACTGTATAAGAACCAACTGAAACAGATAAACTATATTCGCCGTTTGAATCGGTAATTGCAGAGGTACTCCAAGCATCAACCAATATTCCTTGAATCGGTATACCCACATCGCCACGTTTAACAACGCCTGAGATAGCCCCACCATTTGCAAGTGATGAAAGTATTGTTTCATTTCTGTCTGTAGCTGGCCATGATGGCGAGGTAGTAGCGTTCGGAATTGCAGCACCAGTCACGTAATCTACTACTACATTTGACACGTCTTTAGAATAATTTGCAGAGGTGATAAGTATGGTCCAAGTACCTGTTGCTGTATTTATCGAAAAATAGGCATTTCTTGAATTTGCTTCCATGATCGCAATTACGGACGATGAAAGCCCATCATCGCATGAAACAATTGCACCATGAGCAGGAGTGCCCGAAACGACAGTTTTTGATATTGATACATTGTGCGGTATTCCTAATTGCTCATATCCAAAATCTGTATTATTATCGTTTGAATCATATCCATTTCCATAATTTACCAAATCACAACTTGTGGGCGACACTCCTTCTTTGTAACTATATCTCATAAGTATATGGTTAGGCGCAAGTCCATATGTCAGATTTTTACCATCGCCCTCAACCGCCTTTGACGGTGGATTCTTGACAGAAGGTGGAGAACTTTTTCCCCAGGCGACTGAATCAATTTTATTGCTTGTTAAAGATGTGGAAAGGACAATACCACCAGCAACATTGCTCTCAATATAGCTCTCGCAAGAAGAGCTATAATAAGCATCGGCAGTGTAATTGGTACCCGAACCAAGAATTATGGTTCCAGTATTTGCGATTAAAAAATAACAAGAAGGCGGGATTTCTGTTGTCAACCAAGTTATAGGCAAAATTTTCGATCTCCCAATATTAATACTATTGTTATCTTCGTCAATATAATAAATCGTGCAAGCACTAATAAGCCAACTCCATGTTGTAGGATTAAAAAGTTCCACCCATTCTTGCGAACCTGGCCCTCCGCTGGGAGAAGTACTTGCACAGACCTCACTTATTACAGGGTGAGTATTTATAACCACATACCCTGTGACTGGACTGGTAAGTTTTTTTTGAAGTTGGAAATCCTTATTGGCAGAAACTATTATATCGCCTGAAGTTGACGGCCAATAATCATTTCTTGAAACACGAAGATTGATAGTTGCGGGTGCGGTAGTTTTGATTAAATAATATCCATCAGCATTTGTCAAAGACGACCAGTTCGGACACTGCGTAACCTCTACGGTTGCATTTGCAATTGCAACCGTAGGTACTGTGGTTGTTGTAATAGTTCCATAGACCTCACCATCACGTTTTTCTCTGTCTGGATCGTCTCTAAAATTATACAATACAAGTGTTTTAGATCCATCTAATGTAGTCCATTTTATTTCTATTTTTATTTTTTTGATACCTTCATCAGTAGCGGTTGGTGACATTGTGGATATTTCAGTTCCTGATTCGCACGCCTTCCATACTGTTACATATCTTGTAAAATCAATATTATTGACCATCAATTTTTCAGACGGATAGTATGTATTATCATACGTATAATTTATAAGATCGTTTTCAGAAGTAGGTATGAGCCGAGAATAAGTGATATTTTTTAATGCGTTTATTTTTTCCTGTGCTAAATTGTTCGCAATAGTTTTGGTTTTACTGACGATAATACTCCTACCAATAGCTGAAAAAGTGCTTATTGCACATAAAACGATTACACTCATTATTAGCAGAGCAACCAATAAGTCGACTTGACTAAAACCAGCGAATAAGCGGGTAGGTGAATAAGTAAATAAGAAAAATCGTATCTGCTTAACTGCCGACTTTACGTTGATAAATTTCATAGTTGTTCCCTTCGCGATAAAGACAAGTCATAGTTGAACAGAACGGCAAGAAGTAAGAAACAAGAAACATCGTCATTCAGACTGTGTCGCAATCCATCTTTTATTATCTAGTGTTGGATTGCAGTACCATATTTTACCATCAGTTGCTATCTTCTATAAAAATGCAACTTTTTAGCTCATTGCGACACAGTCTGATTGCGAGGAATGAAATGACGAAGCAATCTCTGTTCGCCTGCCGCTCTATCCAATTTACCCACTAACCTATCGTCGTTATCGCCACGGATACCATTTTCTTTCTTTCTCCATTTCTAATGTGTCTGATTTTTTGTTAATAATATCTGGCTTTGTTTGTATCTTAAACCAAAATTCACGGCAATTTTTATCGCCAGATTCAATCGGTATTCTATCAAGATATAAAAAATTTACTTCCCAACAATGAAGATCACGATAAACATTTATTACTCTTTCATAATAACTGCAATTTTGTAAATTGTTTTTGTAATCAGTAAAATCGTAACTAAAAGACGACTGCATTTTGTAGGCAATCTGCCAATTTGTAGTAGGCCTAAATCCAACCTCTGTAAAAAGCATTAAACGATTTGGCGTAAGACGCTCATAAGAAATTCCATTTTTTAAGTATGATGTTTTTTTTATTTTTATGCTTGAATCCAGCACGATGGAATTTGGTTTTTTGTAAGAAACATTGTAATTATTTTTATAATAAATATTTAAAAATTTGTACGGATTATAATCAATTTCAGAAATAATACCGTCGAACCGTTTTGAAAAATTTATGATTTTCTCGCCAATCTTGCGACGGATATCAAGCCCTGTCCAAACACGCATTGTTAATTTATCGAGGTAGATCGATTGTGCTGTCTTCAATTTATCTACAATAACACCCCGATAATCATCATGCTTTTTATCTGGTTGCTGCTCAAAATAATAGCTAAATTGGTGATTGAAAAAATTCAACGAACGGATATTAAGATTGAGGGTAGTATTGTACGTCCATCTGTAAACATCGTCCCTGCTTGGATAAGTAATATTTTCATCTTTATCCGAGTAGTCCTGCCAATATGTTTTTATGCCCACCTCAGATGTAAGTGTTATTTTTTTTGTAATTCTATATGGACTTGTAAGTTTTATTGAAGTATTTGCATTTGTTTTATAAAAATTTTCTTCACCATTGTGTATTTCCGATGAGCGCAACCATGCCCTTTCACCATCGATAGAAAATTTGTAATAAAGCGGAAATTTTCTTATTTTTATTTGGTTGGTCGTGTACGATATGGAAGGAACAATTGCCTTATCTACTAGATATTTACCGTTATCGGTATTAAAAATATCATTGCGTGAAAACAAAATTCTTGTGGTTGAAACACCTGTATTTCTTGTGAGAGTAACAGAAGAATTCACGTCGCGATAAATTCTTATCCAGTCGCGTGTGTGATAACCATTAAACGATTCGTCACTTGCAAAATTTGAATTTATCCGCAGTGACAATGTATTTGTAAGGTTTTGTAAATGATAAATGCGGGCATTCCATCGAATTGTTTTGGTGTTATGCTCTTTAATCCGATAACCATATACGGAACCCTGCATCTTGTTGTCGACGCTATAAATCTCTTCAAATCCATAGCCAAATCCCTTGTAAGAATAATAGTCAAGATAAACTTTACTAAAAAAATGGTTTGTTGGCGAGGAAAAGCGATAACCGACAAAACCTTTTGAAAAATAACCTTCACTTTTATTATAACCTGGTCTGAAATCAATTTTCAGTTTTTTTTCCTGATGTGATTTGTAGTAATAATATGGAAAAACTGCTAAAGGAACGTCGCCAACGTAAAAAAATACATTTCTTATGCTAATTTTTTTTTCCACAATATGAACATTTTTTGCATAATAATGATAATGTGGATGTTCACAATTACAGGTTGTAAAAAAACATTTGTCGAGAGAAACATTTTTTTTTGCAATATCAGCAGTAGCTTTTTCACAATTTAAAAAAACATCGTCTATTTTTAATTTTACATTGCCCGTAAAAACAACATTATCGTTTAATTTGTCATATACCATTTTGTCTGATGTAATATCAATTTCTTGTTCACAAAAAAGAAAGGATGGTAAAGAAATAAAAAAAAATAAGGTAAGTAATTTCATTGCAAGGATTATAACGATAAAATCAGCAGTATTAGCGACACCATTTCTCATCGCTGTAATCGTCTTTTTTATCGCTGTAATCAACATTGTATTATTTAATAGATTGTTCGGTCTCCGACACAACAAAACTATCTTTCTAAATTTTTTATATACTCATCAATCGCGTAAGCAGAACGTTTGCCAGCACCCATCGCATCGATTACGGTTGAGGCACCTGTTGCAATATCACCACCTGCAAAAATTCCATGAATATTAGTGGCACCTGTTTTTTCGTCGGTAATTATATTACCATATTTACCGACTTGAAGACCGTGAACTGTTTTAGGAAGGAGTGGATTTGGATTTTGTCCGATAGCCATTATAACTGTGTCAATATCAAATTTGAATTCAGAACCATTTATTGGAACAGGTCTTCTTCTACCCGACGCATCGGGCTCACCTAATTCCATTTTTAAACATTCCATTTTTACAATATTGTTGTTTTCATCACCAATAAATTTTACAGGTGCTGTAAGCAAATAAAATTTTATTCCTTCTTCTTTTGCATTTTCAATTTCTTCTAATCGTGCAGGCATTTCCTTCTCTGTCCGACGATAAACAACTATTACTTCATCTGCACCGAGGCGTAATGAAACTCTTGCAGAGTCCATTGCAACATTCCCAGCACCTATAACAGCAATCCTTTTGCCAATATTAATTGGCGTGTCATATTCTGGAAATTTGTATGCCTTCATAAGATTTACCCTCGTCAAAAACTCATTTGCAGAATAAACCTTGTTAAGATTTTCGCCAGGAATAGACAAAAATTGTGGAAGTCCCGCGCCTGTTCCGATAAAAACTGCCTTATAGCCCTCATCAAAAAGTTCTTGAACTGTTTTTGTTTTTCCCACCAGCACATTGGTTTTTATATCTACTCCCAATGATTTTATATAATCAATTTCAATTTCAACAATCTTTTTTGGGAGACGAAATTCGGGAATACCATAAATCAGTACGCCACCTGTTTTATGTAGTGATTCGAATATCGTAACTTCGTAACCCATCTTTGCTAAATCTGCACCGCAGGTAAGTCCTGCTGGGCCAGAACCGATGACAGCAACTTTAGTGGAAGGTGAAGTGGAAAGCGAAAAATTTTCTGTTTTTCGTTTCTCTGACTCTTGATTCTCGATCCCTAATCCCTGATTTTCTATTTCCCAATCCGCTATAAACCTTTCCAGCCGACCAATTGCTACTGACTCACCTTTTTTTGCAAGCACACATTTTATTTCACACTGTGTTTCTTGTGGACAAACACGACCACAAATCGCAGGAAGATTATTTTTATTTTTAACAATCTTTACTGCGTCTATGAAATTTCTTTCTGAAATCTTTTTGATAAAATTAGGAATGTCTAATTCGACAGGGCAACCTTCAGTGCAGGTAGGTTTTTTGCATTGAATACATCTTTTTGCTTCAAGAATTGCTTGTTCTTCAGAATAACCAAGCGCGACGGAAGAAAAATTTTTTTTTCTTTCTTCTGCGTTTTGAACGGGCATTTTTTGACGAGGAATTTTTTCCATTTTTTTAATTACAAATTACGCAAAATTGAGACACCTGTCTATTGTCAGCAATCTAGAAGAATATAAGATTTTGTGCGGTTGATATGCTGTTCTGATATGCTTATGTGTTAGATAACATTTATATACCCTAAAAACTCTAAAAAAGTTTTCCTGCCTGTATAAAAAAATACTGTGATAAAAGAAATAAAAAAATTCCAAATATCTTTTTTACTTTTCGTGACAATACTCCCGATTTAAGAATTGCATTTACGACACCCGTGAAAGTCCCTGCAACAATTATAAGAGTGCCTAATCCAATCGCATATGTGAAAAGAAGCGTTGTACCGAAAAGTAAATTTTGCTTCGTAGCAACATATGCTAAAATAATGCCAAGAACTGCCACAGTGCAAGGTGCCGTTACAATCCCAGAAACAAGTCCGAGCACAAAAATAAGAAGAAGCCCTTTTAATTTTATTTTTGGTGAATTAAAAACAGGGATCGGTATGTTTAACACACCAATAAACCAAAGAGCCATTATTAAAATAACATTTCCAATAAAAATATAACTCCATGGATTCGATTGAATATTACCAAAGAGCATTCCACTAAGTGATGCAAAAACTCCAAGTATCGTAAATGTTACGGCCATTCCTACCACATAAACAAGTGAAATAAAAAAAGCATAAAAACGAGATTTTACCTGCAAGGCACCAATGTAGCCAACGATTATTGGTATTACAGGAAAAATGCACGGAGTAAAACCTGTAATTATTCCGGCGAGTAAAACAAAAAGATACGTTAGAGGATTCCTACCAGAAAGATTTTCGGAAACAATATTTATCAAATAATCCATTTTTTTATCGCTTGCTCTATTTTTTCTTTTGAGATAGAACCACTGAAACGCATTATCTCTTTATCGTCATTAAAAAAAATAATGGTTGGAATATTCATCACACCATTATCAACTGCTTTCTGACTATTATCTGTAATATCAATAATTTCGCTCTTTATTTTACCACAATATAACCCAACTATCGACTTATGGATAGATTCGACCTGACCACAGAGTGAACAGGATTTACTTTTGAATAAAATTAATGATATAGCCACAATAAATTTTAATTTAGTTTTTGTTAATTTCTCCCCTCATCCAATAGAGTTTTTTTAGATGATAGAAAAGTTTTTTTGGATAACAAAAACTATCTACAAACCTTTTTCGTAAATACGATATTTTTTATAAAGCACACCGCCCATCGCTTTTATACCGTCGTTGATAAGATTATTATCTTCGAGTGTCCACGAAAGTTCGCCACCGTCTAAATAACCATATTTCCGACATGATTGCAACATCTCATGATAAAGTACCGCATCAAATCCTCTTCCCCTGTATTCTTTTTTTACGCCCAAAGCCATCAGTCGTATAAATTTTATTTTTCTTTTCCAATATAGAAATTTGATTATTTCAATTGGGCCCATTTTTCCATTTAATTTTTTCAGAACAAAATTATAGTCGGGAATGGCGAGGGTTGCGGCTACAGGTACACCGTTAATTTCCAAAAAATGAAAAATTCTTGGGTCAACCGACGGTTTTAAACCATCAGCCATAAAATCAATTTCCTCATCGGTTAAAGGCACAAAACCCCAGTTTTTTTCCCACGCGGAATTATAGATGTCCTTAAAATATTGAACATCTCTTTGGAAATTTTTCATATCAAGGTTGCGAACTTTTATATTTTCTCTTTTTTTTACCATTTCAACTATTCTGGCGATTCGTGGTGAAACATCGTCGCGTGCAGAGCGAATCCACGCATATAAATCTTTTGCTTTTGTAAAACCGGATTTTTCAATCAAATCCATATAATATGGTGGGTTATACGTCATCATAATTACCGGTGGCGAATCAAATCCCTCAATCAAAAGTCCATATTCGTCGTTTGCAGAAGGATTCGCCGGACCTTTTATTGTTTCTATTCCCTCAAATTTCAAAAATTTTTTCACCTCATCTAAAAGCAAGTTTGCAACAACCACATCATTTATACAATCAAAAAAACCGAAAAATCCGCATTTCTCGTTGTGAATCTTTATGTGATTTTGGTCAATTATCGCAGCACAGCGACCAACTATTTTTCCATTATCTTCGGCAAGAAATATTTTTATTTTTGCGTGTTTCCAGAAAGGATTTTTTGTCGACAGCATTTTTTTCGCATCTGATATTAAAGGTGGGACCCAAAATTTTTCGTAAACAGAACCTTTGTATAATTGAAAGGGGAATTTTACAAACTCATCTAACTTCTCAGGCAAATCATAACTTTTTATTTTCATAAATATCACGGATGGGCTATGAGTTCATAGTGCACAGTGCGTTTTTGCACTACGCTTCACGAACTCTGAACTATTCGTGCGTTTTTACTATAATTCTTACCTATACAAAAGTTTATCTATTTTTCTTATCTGTTACGTGTTATTTCCAAAGTTTGTTCATCCAATTTCCAAGTTGTTTTATATCAAAAACATTGTAATTGAATCTTCTTTTTTTTATCCACGGACGATTGGTATCAATAATGCCTAATTCTCTTCCTGCAACTTCAAATGCTTCAAGTGTTTTACTAAGATGTTCGTCGGTATGGGTTGCCATAATGCTTACTCTGATAAGCGCGCGGCCAGGAGGCGTAGCTGGGGAAACGATCGGGGTGGTAAAAATTCCATATTCGTAAAGTATCTTGCACATCTGAAATACTTTTTCATCCTCTCCGATTATTATAGGTATTATCGGTGTGCTGCTTTTCCCAGTATCAAATCCGAGGGCACGAAATCCACTTCTCATTTTTTCTGTATTTTTCCAAAGGCGTTTAATCCTATTCGGATATTTCTTTATAACTTTCAACGCTGAACGAACAGACGCAACATTGGAAGGACATAAACTTGCAGTAAATATAAGAATCCGTGATAAATGTTTAAGGTAAAAAATTATATTCTCGTCGGCAGCAACAAATCCGCCCGTAGAAGCCAGTGACTTTGAAAATGTTCCCATTATAATATCAATCTCGCTGGTTAGTCCAAAATAGTCAGCAGTGCCTTTTCCTGTTTTCCCCATAACACCAAGACCGTGAGCATCGTCGACCATAATGCGAGCATTGTATTTTTTTGCAAGTGGAACAATTCCGGGTAAATCAGCAACATCACCTTCCATGCTATAGACACCATCAACGATTATTAGTTTTGCTTTTTCACTGCCGACGAATTTTAGAACTCTTTCCAAATCCTCCATATCGTTATGTTTAAATTTTATCGTTTTACCAAAAGAAAGTCGGCATCCGTCGACTATTGAAGCATGATCATATTCGTCAAGAATAATATATTCGTTACGACCGACTATAGCAGAAATAATTCCAAAATTTGTCTGCATCCCTGTTGAAAAAAGTAATGCTTTTTCCTTCCCAATAAATTCCGCGATTTCATTTTCGAGTTTTACGTGGATATCTAACGTACCGTTGAGAAAACGAGAACCAACACATCCAACTCCATATTTTTGAGTAGCACGGATTGCCGCTGCTTTTAGTCGCCAATCACTCGTTAGCCCAAGATAATTATTTGAACCCATCATAATCAATTTTTTTCCAGCAACAATTACCTCTGGATCCTGCCCTGATTCAAATGTCCTAAAATACGGATACATCTCATGTTTCATCAGAGACTTTGCAAATTTAACAATTTCACTGTTATAACATTTATCAAATATGTCCATAATAAAATCGTGGAACGGGGAATGAATTATGAATTAAGAATTATTTATAATTTGCCTCTTTCATCCATTATTCGCTTCTTTTGCTCCCTATTCTCTACCTCTCCCACTATTTCCCTATCTCTTTTGCTATCAAATCTCCGACCTCAGTTGTTGAATATCCCATTTTTCCAGCATCCATTGATTTAATTTTTCCCGACGCTAAAACTGTCTTTATTGAATTCTCAATAATTTGTGCAGTTTTTGTTTCACCTAAAACATCCATCATCATACTACCAGCTGCAATTGTTGCAATCGGATTGATTACATTTTTTCCGGTGTATTTTGGAGCACTTCCATGAATCGGTTCAAACATTGAAACGCCTTCGGGATTGATATTACCACCCGCTGCAACACCCAATCCACCTTGAATAACCGCCGCTAAATCCGTTATAATATCTCCGAACAAATTATTTGTGACGACAACATCAAACCAATCTGGATTTTTCACAAACCACATGCAAGTGGCATCAACAAACGCATGTTCTTTTTTTATATTTTTATATTCATCACCCATCTTGTAAAAAACTCTCTGCCACAAATCCCCTGAGTAGGTTAAAACATTTGCTTTATCAACCAATGTTAGTATTTTTTTTGCATTTCTTTTTTTGGTTAATTCAAAAGCATATCGGAGACATCGCTCGACACCTTTATAGGTATTGATATCGAGTTGGGTTGCCATTTCATCTTTTGTGTCCTTCTTAAAAACACCACCAGTTCCTGAATATGCACCTTCTGTATTTTCTCTGACAACAACAAAATTTATATCCTTCGGCTCTTTATCTTTTATCGGAGTATAAACACCAGGATATAAAATTACAGGACGAAGATTTATATACTGGTCAAGTTCAAATCTTGTTCTCAACAATAATCCTTTTTCAAGAATGCCTGCTTTTACATCAGGATGACCGATTGCACCAAGGTAAATTGCATCAAGTTTTCTAAACTCGGCAATTGCTGAATCGGGAAGAATTTCACCAGTTTTTAAATACCTTTTACCACCCAAATCATAGTGAACAAGTTCGTATTTTACACCCGTTTTTTTACATGCAACTTCTAAAACTTTCAAGCCCTCTTTAATAATTTCAGGTCCAACACCATCGCCAGGCATAACACCAATTTTGTATTTTTTTAGCATTGTTTTATCCTCCCATTTTTTTATCATGATACCGTTGAAAAAGTCAGTTGTAATTTCAGTTGGTATGCCTAAACAATATTTTCAAGCAACCACAAGGACAATAATTGTTAGTAACATTTACGGTTTTTCAAATATTTTTAAATTTTCGTTCTTTGAATCATTTTG
>JBDRIG010000037.1:0-27122 GCA_043816185.1 Elusimicrobiota bacterium
CTTTATTATTGGTGTCATTTACAAATTTATATTCGTTTATCTCCACCCGTTTAGCGGGAAGGAAGCGTGTCAAAAGATGCTGATTTTTGACAAAGGGGATGCTATTTTCTACTTGACATGCTTTTCCATAGATGACCAAAAGCGGAGTTGCAACACAGTGCCATCTACTTTACACTATATTTCGTGCCTGTTCTACATCTATTTCTGTCTTCAACGGGTATACCAGATGTTCCTGTAAATTTTGTTCCATCGATATATTTTTTTTTACTCCGAAACCTGTTAGGTGTAAAAGTTTTTCTACAAAATCATTTTTCTGATTTAAAACATTTTTATTGAGAAGTGAAAGTTTTTCTTGTAGCAAAAAAAATTTTTCGGCGTTGGGCTGTCTATCGGGCGTCAAGGCATCAAGAACTTCACAAATATAACATGCTTCATAATATTTTTTTACATTATATCGAATCTGTGGGTTAGAATCAAGTATTACGCCTCCTGTAATTTTTCCGAACACAGCATGTTCTCTCAAAAAAAGACGGTATTCGGCCAGAACAAAAAGTTCCGTCAGCGATACTAACTTTGCTTTCGGCTTTCTAACACTTTTTACAATTACTTTTACCTTTCCAAAATCTTTTGTGTAAAGTGTTAACAGACGATCATATTCGTGAAAATCGGTTTTTTTGATAACAATCGCCTGTGAATTGTAGATCATAAAATTAATAAAATTTAGTTGCCAAAAGGTACTACGCCCTAAACAACACTACTTCGTTAAGAACAAGTTCAGTTCGTCGTTGCGGGCGAAGCAAAGCAATCTCGAACTTCAACACCAAGATTGCCACGGCTTCCTTCGGAAGCCTCGTAATGACACACATTTTTGCTATTACAACACAGTCTCAATGACGGCTTGTTACAACAACATCTTTCAGTGGGCTCTATTTAATTTATTGTTGGAGTAACCAAATCCGTCACAAATAAAACTATATCGATTGTGGTCGCTTGTTTAACACGACAAACACAACCAAAAAAACATTACAACCATTTTTTCTTTTTCAAGTAAATATAAATTGCTATTGTTGATAAAACTATAATACTGATGGCAAAATGCCAAACATGTTTTTCGCCAAAAATGTTATGTTCAGGAAAAACAACGTTCATTCCATAATAGCTCGCTACAGCAACGGATGGTATTGCCACCGTCGCAAGAATGGTTAAAAATTTCATGGTTTCATTTAACTTTAAGGTCATTGATGAAACATAAACCTCTAAAATACTCCCCATAACCTGACCATATGAATCTATTGATTGATGCATTCTGTTTATTTGAAATATTATATCTCTGAAATATGCTAAAAATTTTTTTGAAATAATAACGCTCGTCTCCCTTGCAAAATATAAATAAACGCTTCGTTGAGGATCAATAATTTTTCTTAAATTTACAAGAATCTTGTTTGCAGAGAAAATTTCATCCATCAATTCTTTAGAAGGATTTTCAAGTATTTTATCTTCTATTCCATCAATTTTAGTACCTATCTTATTTATAATAAACTCAAAACTATTTATAGTTCTTTGAAAAATAGTATAAAGTAAATTTTCAAGTGTTCTCAATTCTACGAGCGGCCTAATTTTTGCTTTTTCATAAATTGACTCTATTACAGAAATCTCATCTGAATGGAGTGTTACAATATAGTTCTTCCCTATAAACATATCGAGTTCAAATATCTTGTCTTCAAATTCTGAAAAATCTTTCAACATACCATTCACACCATGAATAGCAACAAAAACATATTCTTCAAACTCTTCTACTTTTGGATGATATTGCGGAATCAAACAATCTTCTATGGAAAGTTCATGAAACCTAAAACAATCTGTTAAAATAAAAATCTCATCGGTTGTCAGTCCATCTTTTTCAATTGTAATATCAAGCCAGAGAAGTTTCGGTTTCTCCTCTATTACTATCTTTGGAATATTTTTTATATCTGTTTCTATCAAACCCTTGCCATCTTTTATATAAATCAATTTAATCATAAACTCGCTCCTTATTTGATGATTTTATTCTCGCTACTCTTTAAACAATTCTGCGACATCATACTCGTCTAAAATCTCGCCGAAAACTTCTTCAATAATATCCTCGACCGTAACTAAGCCAATAATTTTATTCTCACTATTTTTTACAAGTACAAGATGTGTTTCCCCTTTTTTAAACTGCCTCATAAGTTCGCTAACCATTTTTTTCTCATTAACGACTGCAACTGGTCTCAACAAATCATCAATATTAAAAATGGCTCCAGATCGCCATATATCGAGAAGGTCATGGGTATAAATTATTCCCACAACATTATCAGGATTATCTTTGTAAACAGGAACACGGGAATGCCCTATCTCAACTATTAAATCAACAAACTTTTCTCGCTCCGTGTTAAAATTCACCATTTCTATTTTATTGCGAGGTGTCATTATAGATTTTGCAGTCAGTTGGGAAAAATTTAAAACAGAATGCATCATCTGTTTTGTTTCAACTCCAAAAACTCCCAATTCATGCCCAACGCTTATAGTGGTTTTTATATCTTCATATGTCAAAACTGGAATTTCTTTTTTCCCTAATTTTCCTGTAACCAAACTTGCAAGCCACATAAATAATCTAGATACGGGAGAAGTAAATTTGCTAAAATGATACAGGGGATTTATAAAGAAAAGTGTAATTCTTTCTGGGTTGCGTATTCCTAAAATCTTTGGTACTATCTCGCCGAAAACCAAAAAAACCGCCCAAACAAAAACGGCAGTAGCAGCAACTAACAATGATTCATCTATATAATACTTTTTGCTTATTTCAACTGCGAGAGATGTGGCAATCGCAGTTCCTATGATTGTTATCGCATCGTTTCCTAAAAGAAGTGTTGTTAGATATTTGTTAGGATTTTCGAGCCATATTTTGAAGCCTTTTGCCTTTTGTGGATATTCTGAAAGATACTTTTTGATTTTGATTCTTGAAAGCGACACCAACGCCGACTCTATCATAGAAAAAAAAGCAGCTATTAAAAAAAGTACTACCATCAAAAGTAATTCAATCAATGGATGCATTTAAGAATTTTCTCCTGTTTTTTCCACATAATTTTTTTTGTTTCTTCCGTATAATCAGTATAGTTCATGGAATGCAAAATACCGTGGATAATCAATCTTAAAATCTCTGTATAAAAATCCTGCTTGTAAAGTTTTGCATTACTCTTTGCCATTTCAACGGATATAAAAATATCGGCACTTTTTGGCGAATACTTAAGCCCAGATTTTCTCTCTGCTAAGCATGTTCGCTTTTGATGAAAAAAGTTCTCAAGGAATGGTTGAGTGAACGATAAAACGTCCGTTGAATAGTCGGCTGCACGAAACCTTTTATTAAGTTTTTTAATTTCTTTATTGTCTAAAAAAATTATGTTACAATTATCGCTTTTTAATCTCGCTTCACGGAACATTTTTTTTTCGATGAGCAACAAATATTTACGAATTTTGTTAATATCTAATTTTATTCCTTCTTGTTCATCAAAAATTTTTACTGGCATTCGTTCACTCCGCTCACATCTAAATAAAAATTGAATGTTGGCCGAACACAACCAAATATTCGATTAAATTTAATACTATTGTTCGGTAGTTTTATTAGAATCTATCTGCGCTTCTTCGGGATATTTCACTCTAGAATGATAAATTCCAGTAAGAACATTAACAAATTTTTCAGCAATTTTATTCAAATCGACAAGCGTTAATTCAACTTCGGATAGTTGACCATCTATAAACTTATTATTAATTATTTTATGAACTATTTCCCATAATTGGGGAAAACTTACGTCATCAAGTGTACGAGATGCCGCCTCAACCGAGTCGGCAAGCATTATAATGGCTGATTCTTTTAATTTTGGACGAGGACCAGGATATCTGTAAATAGATTCTTCTGGCTCCATCGCATTATCTTCAAGTGCTTTCATATAAAAATAACGAACTAAAGAAGTCCCATGGTGTTGATTAACAATATCAGTAATGATTTTATCAACTCCGTATTCTCTCATAAGACATATACCTTCTTTTACATGCGAGATAATTATAAAAGAGTACATTTCTGACTTCAAATCCTCATGTTTGAAAATATCCACTGATTGATTTTCTATAAAATAGTTTGGCATTGTAATTTTTCCGACGTCATGATAATAGGCACCAACACGACATAAAAGCGGATTAGCATCTACTGCACTTGCAGCAGATTCGGCAAGTGAGGCAACCATCAAAGAGTGATGATAACTTCCTGGTGCTTCAAGCATTAAACGTTTTAATAACGGCTGTTTAAAATCGCTTAATTCCAATAATCGAATGGATGTTGTTTTGGAAAAAAATTTCTCAAGATATGGAAGAAATGCGGATGCTAACATAACGGAAAAAACACCATTTATAGCACCCCACATTATAGGTGTTAAAAATGCTTTTACCGTCCAGCCCTCAAGTAATCCAATAGAAATAATAACAACTATATTGGTAAGAATTAAATAGTAGCCAACCTTGATAAAATCATGTCTATTTTCAACCTTTGTGGATGCAAAAACCCCTACGATACAACTAAGACACGAAACTGAAAATACTGAAACGGAAAAGTTAAACAAAATTCCTAAAAAAATACTTACAATTAAACTACTAATTACTGCAATTACCGGCGATATAAGAAGCGTTATCAAAATTGCAACAACGGCTCCGGGCACTGCCCAGGCAACAAAACCATATGTTTTCAATATGCCAGATAGAAAAATGACAAATATCAAAATAAATCCGACGAGCATTACACTTTCATCGTCGTTAATAAACTCAACCTGCGATTTTTTCATGTAAACTATGGAAAGCAACATAATTACGGCAAGAAATACCATAAGCCCTAAAACACCAGTTAGGTTCAGCCCGAGTTCAAACGAAACTGTTATAACCAAACTTATATAAATAAAAACAGCTATTACAGTTGTTGGGATATGAATGTCTCTTTTGAAAATTTCTAAATCGAATTTAAATTTCTCGGGTGGCGACACTTTTTCCGTCCACAGAAGAATTTTTTTAATTGGTTTTTTTAAGATTTTTTTAATTAAGTTAATCATAGTAAAATCGGCGTGAAGTGTGAAATAAAAAAAACGTGAAGCGTGAAATGAAAATCAACTTCTTTACACTTTACACCTTCCACCGTTTTCTTCCCACTTCTCAAATGCCCCAACAATTTTTCTAACTATTCCATGCCTTAAAACATCTTTTTTAGTAAAATTTACAAATTTTATTTGAGTAATTGAACGTAAAATCTCGGTAGCTAAAACAAGTCCCGATGATTTTTTATTTTCAAAATCAATCTGGGTTATGTCGCCGGTAATAATTGCTTGGGAGCCGCTTCCAAGACGAGTTAAAAACATTTTCATCTGTTCAAACGTTGTGTTCTGGGCTTCGTCAAGAATAACAAAAGCATCATCAAGAGTTCGTCCTCTCATATAAGCAAGCGGAACTATATCGATAATACCTTCACTTTTATATCTTGTAAAATGATGAGGGCCAACAAGTGTGTAAAATGCGTCAAAAAGAGGTGTTAGATATGGATTAACTTTTTCATAAAAATCGCCTGGAAGAAATCCAAGTTTCTCTCCTGCTTCAACTATTGGTCTCGTTAAAATAATTCTTGAAATTTTGTTTTCTTTAAGCAATCTTACCGCATGAGCAACTGCAAGAAATGTTTTACCTGTACCAGCGGGACCAACCGCAAAAACCATATCATATTTGTCCATCGCATTGATATATTTTTCTTGATTTTTGGTTCTTGGTTTTATCGACTTACCTCTATCGGTAATCAGAACTGTATCTGGTGGTAGGACGGAAATACCGTTGAAGTTAGATCCAATATCGTCAGTTCCGTTTTTTAGTTTCAATATTGTACTGTTTATTGAATATTCAGCATTGTCAACATTTCTTTTGCGACCTTTTATAGTAACATCGCCTCCACGGGCGTAAATTTTTACATTAAATCTTTTTTCCAAAAATTTCAAATTTTTATCATACTCTCCAAAAAGCGATAATGCCTCGTCAGATGTACCGATATAAATTTTTCTTTCTATCATATGGACTATTTCTGAACTGCGAATCGACGCAAAATCTACACACGGAACTGATGGGGCTGTTTGGCAACATCCGATATCTTACCGATGTTGTGTTATCAGTAAAAAACGATGTGTCGTCTATTATCTTAATTATTAAATACTGCCACTGCTTGTCATTTCGAGCGCAAGGAGAAATCTCACCACCGTTCCGACTGAAAAGCGAGATCCCTCGGTCACACACGCTCCCTCGTGATGACAGGCACACTCTCTCGTGATGACAGGCAGGGCTTCCATCATTACACTGTACCCCATCTGTCATTTTAACTTCCGTATCTATTCCATGCCACTTATGGAACTATTGGATTCTATCCCCACCTGTCGACAGCGAATAAATATATCTTATTTTTTTAGATCTTCAACTTTTATTTTTAATTCTTTCAATTGTTTTTCGGAAACTTCCGATGGTGCGTTTGTGAGAGGACAACTTCCTGATTGGGTTTTTGGAAATGCAATAACATCTCTTATTGACTCTGATTTCGTAATCATAGCAAGAATTCTGTCAACCCCCAAAGCAATTCCACCGTGGGGAGGAGCACCGTATTCAAGTGCGGAAAGTAGAAATCCAAATTTTATATCGGCATCATTTTTTGTGATATTCAGTATATCAAAAATTTTCTCCTGTACATTTTTTTCGTGAATTCTTATTGAACCACCGCCTAACTCCACGCCGTTCAAAACAATATCGTAAGCACGGGATTTCAAAGAAGCAAGAGAAATAGAGGAAGAAAAGATATCCTCTTTCGACGCAGTAAACGGATGATGTACCGAATCCCATTTTTTCTCGTCAGAGTTGTATATAAAAAGTGGAAAATCGACAACCCATAAAAAATTAAATTTATCTGGCGAAATAATTTTCAATTCTTCGGCAAGACGAATTCGCAAAGCACCCAAAGCATCGCAAACCGTTTTTTCCTTATCTGCGACGAAAAACACGATGTCACCTGATTTTGAATTAAATATTTTGTTGATATTTTCGAGTTCAATTGGTGTAAAAAATTTTACAATATTTGATTCAAAACCATTTCCTGCCATTTTCATCCATGCAAGTCCTCTGGCACCGAATTTTTTGACAAATTCAGTTAAATTATCAATCTGCTGATGGGAAAATTTTTCGCCACAAGGTGCACAAATCCCTCTTACAATACCACCATTTTTTATCGTTTCCGCAAAAACCTTGAAACCAGTGCCCTTAAACGTTTCCGTCAAATCGGAAATTTCCAAAGCAAACCTCGTATCAGGACGGTCGCTGCCATATTTCAGCATTGCCACATCATATGACATTCTCTCAATTGGAATTTTTATTTCAACACCAGCGATTCTAAAAATTTCAAAAATAAGTTTCTCGGTAATGGAAATAATATCATCCTCATCAATGAAAGACATCTCAACATCAATCTGCGTGAACTCGGGTTGTCTGTCGGAACGCAAGTCCTCATCACGAAAACATTTTGCTATCTGAAAATACCTGTCAAAACCAGAAATCATTAAAAGTTGCTTAAATAATTGAGGTGATTGTGGAAGTGCAAAAAACTTTCCTGGCTCATATCTGGAAGGAACAAGAAAATCGCGAGCGCCCTCAGGAGTTGACTTTGTTAATTGTGGTGTTTCCACATCTATAAAATTATGTTTGCTTAAAAAATTTCTGACAGCAAAAATAATTTCGTGTCGCAGTAAAAGATTTTTTTTCATCTTCTCCCGACGAAGATCGATGTATCTATATTTTAGACGAATTTCTTCGGTGGGTTGATTTGCTGAATCAATTTCAAACGGTGGAACTTTTGATGTGTTTAGTACCTCAAATTTTTCTGCAACAATTTCTATTTCGCCAGTAGATAAATTTTTGTTAATGGTTCCTTCTGGACGAGTGCTGACAGTTCCTTCAACTGAAATCACATATTCTGGCTTTAAAACTTTCGCCTTTTCAAGAATATCGCCACCGCCGAAAACGACCTGCGTAATACCGTACCTATCTCGCAAATCGATAAAAATAATTCCACCGTGATCTCGACGGGTGTGCACCCATCCACAAAGAATTACCTTTTTACAAATAGACTCCTTCGCCTGTAACAAATCCACTTGATTTGAAGAAACATCAGAACTTTTTAATTCTCCGCAATTATGTGTTCGTTTCATTTGTCAGATATGCTATAAAAAAATGGAAGGAAAGTCAAGAAAAATTGACTGAGAGTCACTTACGAATTAAAAGTGCACATTTTTTGAGGATTTAAAGATTAAATCTGCACACCCCAAAAGTAAGTTGTTATTATACAAACTGTCATTCAGGCTGTGTCACAATGAGCTAAAAAGTTGCATTTTTATAGAAGGTAGCAACTGATGGTAAAATATGGTACTGCAATCCAACACTAGATGGTAAAAGATGGATTGCGACATAGTCTGATTGCGAGCGAAGCGAAGCAAACTCATAACGTTAATAAAGAGATTGCCACGAGTCGACTCATCGGCTCTCGCAATAGCCATGAACATAAAATAGGTTGTCAGTAAATGAGTCACTTAACGAAGTAGTGTTATTCTTCGTCAAATTTGCTTTCAATAAGATTTTCTACTGCAGCAAATAACTCATTTTCATCAATTCCATTTATTAAAATTCTTAATTCGGTGTCTAATCCCGCTGCAAGCATCATTAAACCCATTATTGATTTACCATCTACCTCATATTCATCTTTTAACACTTTTATATTCGATTTAAATTTAGAAGTAGTCTGAACAAAAAGTGAGGCAGGACGCGCATGCAAACCAAATCTGTTTTTAATTTTTATTATTTTATCAATCATATAATGATACCATCGAAAAAAACGTTCAGCTGTTGTAGGTACGAATTTATTTGTATGCCGACCACGGGGTTGAAAACAACGTCAACATCAACAACACACGGTCACAGACCGTGCCTACAAGATGCTGGAAGTTCATAGACCACAAACTCATAACTATGAACTATGAACTCATAACTCCGATTCACGAGTTTAAAAAAATCACCACATAAGTACATCATCATATCAATAAAAAAAACTCTATGCTCTCTGTGGTAGGTTTTTTTAACAAATTTTATTTTACTTGTTTTTCTGATTTTGTCAACCTTGCTGGGATCTTACTGTTGGAAGGTATTTTTAACGGAGCTAACTGGCACGCAAGTTTTATTGCTTCAATCATTGACTGTGGATTTGCCTTATTTTTGCCCGCGATGTCATATGCAGTTCCATGTGCCGGTGAAGTACGGATAAACGGAAGCCCGATAGTTACATTTACTATTTTATTAGGATTTAACAACTTTAAGAGAGACATTGCTTGGTCGTGATACATACAAACAATTAAATCGGATTTTTTTTTGAATGCTATTTCACAATTAACAGGGCCAAACACATCAATACCACTTTTTTTAAGAATTTCTATTGCGGGAATTATTTTTTCTTTTTCCTCGATACCAACCAATCCGTTGTCACCACAATGTGGATTTAGTCCACAAATAATTATTTTCGGTTTTTTTATTTTAAAATATTTTTTAATAAATTCGTAAGCTAATGTCGTGCTTCCAACAATTTTTTTGATACTTATATTTTGTGATACATCTTTAAGTGGAACATGTCTCGTCAAAAGAAGAACCTTTTTATCTTTTGCAACCATTAGCATTTCTACATTTTTTTTCGCATGCGATGAATCTACTTGGAAAGATGTTTTTTCTGCTAAAAATTCGGTATGTCCACCTAATTTTCTTTGTCTAAACGATTCAGTCGAGCATGCCCTCACCATTTCGCTTTGCTTAGTCACCTTTCCTGTTTTTGCAAGAAAATATGGTGGACAAGTAAGACGATTAGAGTAAACAAATGCTGATTTGGGAACAGGAGAAGTTACGATTGCATCGACTTCTTTATTTTTTGCAAGTTCCAACGCTTTAACTAAAAAACTTATCGCCGCTTTATTGCTTTTATCGGAAGGAAAACCTGGGGTAAAACCTCTTGAGGTACCAATAATAATTGGCTTACAAATTTTGCGAACCGCCTTAGATAAAATGGCTTTTTTTACAATCTCAGGACCTATACCTGTTGGATCGCCAAGGGTTATTACTATGGATGGTTTATCCATAAATTCACACGGAGAATTTGGAGGGTTTATTGTGATAGTAACAACAAATTACACTCGATTTTAGTCGATTAAAAAGACATTTTTCCTGAAATCAAGAAGCAAAAACAAGTTTGTCTATGCAATCCCTTTTAATAATCTTTGCTATGTTAGATAAAATTCTATTCAACAGAATAAATGTAATCTTGCGACGAAATTATTTATTTTATTTCAATAGATACGCTCGATTTCTCGCGAAGATTTTTTATATATTTTTCATACTCATCTTGCCTTTTTTCCGCAAGAAGAAATTTTTCAAGATCTATCTTAACTTTTTCGAAACTTCGTTTCTGTTTTGCTTGCTTTGCATCAATTTTTAATATGTGGTAGCCAAATTCTGTCTTAAAGATACTGGAGATTTCTCCAACAGGCGTCTTAAAAGCCACATTTTCAAAATCTTTAAGCATCATTTCTCTTGTGATAAAACCAAGATCTCCACCATTTTTATTACTTCCTGGATCTTCCGAATACTGATCGGCAAGTTTAGAAAAATCCTCACCATTTTTCAAAAGTTTTTGAACCTCTTGTATTTTTTTCAATGCGGCCGATTCGTCTTTTATCGAGGATTGTTTTTCAAATCGAATTAAAATATGTCTTACAGAAACCTTTTCTGGATCGTCAATTTTATCTTTATTCTTTTCATAATAATCTTTAAGTTCACTCTCGGGCAACGATTCAACTTTTCTTAGCACCTCGTTTTCAATGAGCTTATTGATCGTAATATCTTCTTTAATTTTATCGTTGAATTTTGAAATAGTTAGATTTTGTTTTTTTAATTCGGCATTAAATTCTGCCTCTGATTCAGAAGGTGTTAAGCCTTTTTCGTCCTTTTTTTTGAATCTGTCTTTCACCATTTTTATACCTTCATCGATTTCTCTTTTAGTTACCTTTATATCTTTTTTTTTCGCTTCTTGTAGAAGAAGTTTTTGATTAATCATCTGATCAAGAAGTTCCTTTTTTACCTGCACAATTTTTTTATCTATATCATCCTGAGATACGGTATCGCTATATGCCTTTTTAATCTGTGAAATTATGGGGTTTATCACCTCGTCATACTCCGATTGCAAAATTATGTCGCTATTAATTTTTGCAACTACTTTATTAACAACGGCAGCATGGAGACAGTGCACGGTGTAAAGCGTAAAACATAAAGCAAATGTAAAAACCATTATCAACTTTTCCAGTTTCTCATTTCTAATTCCTCGTCCCTCGTCCCTATAGTTTTTCATTTTTTCTCCTTGTTCGCAAAGCGAAAGAAAAATTTCTGAATAGTCTTCTCGATTTGTCGTGACAATCTACTTATTCCGATCACCAGACTTCATTAAATCCTGGCGAGAAGCAATTCGCAGAATAACCCAAATGGAGCGTTTTAAAAAAATTTGTTCCAGAACAATCTTTATTTTTTCCCTTCCTCAACAGGTTCTCCCTCGACAGACTCTTCCTTGGCAGGCTTTGTCAAAAGTTCGTAGTTTATGTTTGCTTTATATTTTTTTGCAACTTCGTTTATCCACTTATCTAACTTTTCCTTTTGAATAGATTGCTTAATCTCTGTTTCAATATCTTCAATTTTTTGTGGTTTAAGTTGTCTTCTATCGATGAGTTTTATGACGTGATACCCCAATGGTGTTTTTACGACATCTGAAATATCACCAATTCTTTTGAGATTGAACGCCGCTTCTTCAAACTCTAAAACATACTGTCTTCTTTTGAAAAACCCAAGATCGCCACCTTTAAGTGCAGTAATTTTGTCAATTGAATTTTCTTTTGCAAGTTTAGAAAAATCTTCACCATTATTTATTCGCTTTATGATTTTTTTTACATCTTCATCTGTTGAAAGAAGTATGTGACTTATTTTTAATTCGGTTGGTTTTTCAAATTCCTCCTTGTGTAATTCATAATAATTTTTAACGTCACTATCGCCTAATACAACCTTTTCTTTTAATAGTTCGTTTACGATTATTTCATTTTTAAGTTTTTTATAATTATCTTTTAGTCGTTTTTCTATTTCTGATATCTGCTCTTTTACCTGCGGTCTATTTTGAATGCCTTGATTTTTTGCATCAACAAGTACGATTTTCTCTTTTACCATCGCATCTAAATATTGCTTGCGTCCTACATCAGTGGATAGGTATTCTCGCATCGTATATGGAGCACCCTCAATTGCTTTTTCAAATTCCTCCACAGTAATTTTTTCACCACCAACCTGTACCAAAACCTTTCCAGATACAATTTTTTTTGAACACCCAACAAAAATAGGTAAAAGACAAATGGTAAAAAATAAAATAACAATGTTGATATGTAAAATCTGTCGCAATAATCCTATTTTTTGTATCACCTTACTACCATATAATTGTATCGTCTCTTTTTTTCTCATGGCCTACCTCCAATTCTTATAATCTACCGCCAAATCTTGTGTATTCTATAAAATTACTGAAAAAAATGCAAGAGATTTTTTACAAGGTGAATTCAACCACCAAGTGCAACACCCCAGCATTTAGCGGAATTGAAAACCTCATTAACAAGTTCAACATGTTAGTGCAACACCGCTGACGCTGGATTGAAAATCTGCTATAATAGGCAGATATGAAAAGAACATATAGCCATTTAACGGAAGCAGAACGGAATTTGATTGTTGTATTAGTAAATCGTAATAAGTCAGTTCATGAAATCGCCCGCGAATTGATGCGTAGTCCAAGTAGTATAAGCCGTGAGATAAAAAGAAAACATAAACGAAAACAGTATCGTGCACATCTTACACAAAAAAGGTCGATTGAAAGGCATCACACATCACACATAAACACAAGCGATTAAAAACATATGCCTTGCAAATAGAGGTTGCATCTATGCTAATGAATGGTTGTTCGCCAGAAATAATCGCAGGTAGAATTCGCAAAGAGACTGTGTCGCAATTCTACTTTTACCATCTAGTGTTGAATTACAGTACCATATTTTACCATCAGTTGCTACCTTCTATAAAAATACAATTTTTTAGCTCATTGTGACACAGTCTGAGTGACGACAACCGAGTTTGCTTCGTCGCTCATTTCATTCGCTTCTCGCAGTGACGACACATCAACGCATGACACATCACGTACAACGACATCACACACGACGAGAACTGCGCCTACCTATTTCGCAATCAATCTATAATATCGTATCGTTTGATTTGGATAGTTTTTTAGGATAGTCAATATTATAGTGAAGTCCTCGAGATTCTTTGCGCACAATTGCAGATTTTACTATAAGTTCTGCGACGATGGCAATATTTCTCAACTCAATTAAATCCTGCGTAATGATAAAATCCCAATAATACTGATTGATTTCTTTTTTTAAGTTTGATATTCTGGCAAGTGCCCGTTCAAGTCGTTTGTTTGAGCGAACAATTCCAACATAGTTCCACATCAACCGCCTAATTTCGTCCCAGTTATGTGAAATAACAATCGCTTCGTCGGGATGCGTAGCGTGACCAGGTTGCCACCGTTTGACTTTTGGAAATTTTGAGTGAGCAACTAATCCCTGCGTAGACACTAATCCTCGCATAGAAGACGCTTTCATATAATTCTGTTCAATAATTTTTTTTGCTGCTTGATAAGAAAAAACAACCCCTTCAAGAAGCGAGTTTGAAGCAAGTCGATTTGCACCATGAAGACCAGTACAAGCAACCTCTCCTATAGCATAAAGTCCTAAAACATTTGTTCTTCCAAAAACATCGGTCAAAATTCCACCGCAAATATAATGAGCAGCAGAAACAACAGGTATCGGTCTTTTTGTGATATCAATTCCATAAGTTAAACATTTTTTGTAAATTGTTGAAAATCTTTTTTTAATAAAATCGGGTGACCTAAAAGATATATCAAGAAAAACACAATCATCGCCGGATTTTTTTAACTCTGAATCAATTGCTCTAGCAACAATATCCCTCGGTGCGAGTTCAGAAAGAGAATGATATTTTTTCATAAATTTTTTCCCTTTTGAATCAATCAGTATAGCACCTTCGCCACGAAGTGCTTCCGAAATTAAAAATGATTTTGCCTCATGATGATAAAGACATGTCGGATGAAATTGCATAAATTCCAGATTTGCAACTTTACATCCAGCATGATAACCCATCGCAATTCCGTCGCCAGTCGCAATATCAGGATTTGATGTGTAAAGATATACTTTTCCAGCACCACCAGTTGCCAAAATTGTTGTAGTCGCCAAAAATGTTTCAACAACACCTTTATTTTTATCAAGAACATACGCCCCACAACATTTACCGTCTAATTTTATCAGATTAACAGCAATAAAATTTTCAAAAATTTTTATTCGACGCGACGAATTTTTATTTTTAATTTGTCTGACGAGTGCTTCATCAATTGCTTTTCCTGTGTGATCCCCTGAATGTAAAATTCGCCTTTTAGAATGAGCACCTTCGAGTCCAAGAAATTTATCAAACTTTACGCCCCAGTTTTTTAATTCTTCAATTCTTGCGGGTGCCTGCTCAACAACAAGTTTGACGACATCTTTTTTACAAAGCCCACTACCAGAAATAAGCGTATCTTTTATATGTTTTTCAAATGAGTCGTTCTTTGCTGAGACACAAGCAATTCCGCCTTGGGCTTCCGTCGTACTTGCATCAACTATACTCTTTTTGGTAATAATAGAAACAGTACCAAATTTTGCAAGTCGTAAGGCAAGTGAAAGTCCAGCGATACCTGAACCAATAATTAAAAAATCAGATTTATAATTTTTCATAAATATCTATCGCTACTTCGTTAAGAGTGAATTCAACCACCAAGTGCAACACCCCCGCATTTAGCGGAATTGAAAACCTCATTTGGGGTAGAGAACCCCAAACATTTTCTTGGTCTGTTATTAAGCCAAGATTCGACCTTTGAAATATCATCATCAGAAATAGTATCAAAATTAGTTCTTTTTGGCAAGGATCTTCTTATCAAACCGTTAGTATTTTCAACGGTACCTTTTTCCCAAGAATGATAAGGATTAGGTGAATTCAACCATTAAGTACAAATTAAATTCAAATTTTAATCAAATCTCTACACAAATACTTGTTATTGCTAAACACAATGCTACAAAAAAACAGGTGATAATAATACCAAACAAGGGAATAAAAATTAAACTTACAAGAATAGAGCCAACCAGTGCTCCAAACAAATCCAGTGCATAAAATTTTCCAATCCTATTTTCGGTTACTACAAGTGGAAAAACAAATCCCAAGAAAAAACCTGCTATGAAAATAAAAAAGTAAAAAAAATACGAAGATAAAAACAATTTATTTATTGATACAAAAGCCAAAATGAGGGAAAAAATTGTCATAAAAATTATTGTTAACTTAACTACAACTGCATTATTGCAATTTTTGGAAAAAAATTTTTCTGACAAAAAACTCCCTACACTTATTCCTAAAAGATTAGTGGATATTAAAATTCCGATTTTCTGATATATGTATCCATATACTGACTGAAAAGCAAAAATTATTGCAAGCATCAATGCGGTAGAAGTAAAACTAATAACGACAACAATTAATTCACAATTCTTTCTTTTTATTTTTACGAAAAATAAGATTACAAAAAAATATAAAGAAATTACGGAAGCAAACACAATATTTGTTGTAAAATATGCTTCTAATTTTGAAAATATTTTTCTATCAAAAAAAGAAAGCCACATTTTTAATCCATAAAAATAACTTATTGGTCGAAAATCAGTATTACATAAAACCTCTTCTTGTTTCTCTTTTACACATTCTTCAAGTTTTTCTAATCTATCTTTTCTAAAAATATAATCAATGTAAAAAGGTGTTAAATATTTTGTCTTTATATTTTTTTCAACAATTTTTCTTTTTATTATTTCAGAGTTTATATCATATTTTTTTGAAGATGAGATCAAATAATTATTTGATGCAGGTATGGACTCACAATAACTAAAAACACTTTTTACCGTTTTAAAAATAGATGTGGTAAGATATCTTTGTTCATCTGACATATAATTTTCTGAGGATAAAACTGGAAAAACAAAAACTCCTTCTTCTGATAAAATATTTCTTATTTCTAAAAAAAACTCTTTTGTAAAATATCTATTAGCAACGCCACTTAATGGTGGAGAAGCATCTAAAATAACACAATCGTATTTATCTGTTATTCCCTTTACAAAAAACCTGCCGTCCGTTGAAACAATCTTAACCCTTGGATCTTTTAATAAAATTTTTGTACTATCATCTGCATATTTTTTTAACAATTCAACAAGGACGGAATTTTGTTCAACATAAACAACTTTTAGCAAAGTGTCAACAGGATATTTCAATATTTCTTTTATATCATTCAAACCACCACCTAACAACAAAACATTTTTGCATCCATCAGATAATAGCATGGGAATATGAACTATTTCCTCATTTTTAGTAGATAAAACAGTTGAATAAATCTTATTTGAATTTTCATAAAAATCAATTGCTTCTTTATCCTTCAAAACGATAATTTTACCATAAACAGAATCCCTTGTTTCAACAACATTAAAGGGTTTCCAATGATACGATATTAAAAATTTTTCTAATTTATTTGAATTGTAAAACAATGTCGCAAAAAGAATCAAAAATAAGCCATATCGCATTAAAATATGGAATGCCAAAGTTTTTATCTCGCCAGTTTCCCGTCTTGGTGCGGCAAAATTGTCGGGAAACTTGCTGTTATCGTCTTGTCTTGTTTCGTGAAACAGTGGGAGATTTTCTTTTTCTTTATTTCCACTATTTTCACAGCAATCTGCGGGGTATTTGGTCTCTGCGAGGTAAATGGAAAATAAAATAAAAATCAAAGCAGAAAAAATTAAACTTATTTGAAACGAACTAAAATATCTAATCAGCAGAATGTTCGTCAAAAAACCACCAAAAACACAGCCCATTACTTCAATAGCATATAGTTTACCTGTCGGCAAAGCAACATTCTTTTCGTTAGAAGAAAATATATTCACACAATAAACAAACCATAGTCCGAAAATCAGACAAACCAAAAAAACACTGAAAAACGAAAACGAAAATGCAGAAATTAATCCGAGCATTTCACTTGGAATTTTCTGAAAAAATTTTCTTAAAAATCCAATCAAAAATATATTTGTTGGAATGATAAATATAGTTGCAAAAACCAAATACTTAAAAATTTTTTTTATATCTCTAATTCGTTTTATAAAAATTTCACCGATATAACAAGCAACTCCAACTACTAACATCCAATTAAAAAGAAATATGCCTATTATCAATTCATTGTTAGAAAATATGACCAAAAATTCCCGCAAAAGCAATGTTTGAAAACCAATTGAAATAAAACCAAGTATAAAAAGAAAAAGGGAAATCATAAAATAAATTTTAACCCAAAATAGATAATAACACAGTTGGCAATTATCTTAAATATCCAAGAAATTTTCTTGGTTTTTGAAATATATAAATTAAAAATTCCGCCAAGTAATCCAACAAGAATCAAAGGTGAAAAAAGTGTACCAATTCCAAATATAAGACCGTTGAAAAATCCATCGAAAATATTTTCCGATTTACAAACAATGTAAGTAAGAACTCCAGCGAGAGGTGCACAAGGGGTAAGTCCTATAAAAACACCGAGTAAAAAAGTACCATAATTTTGTGTATTCTTGCCAAAATAATTACAAAAAAGATTGCAAAATTTTACATTGTTTTTAAATAAACTATATGCTGGCAATGTAAGTAATATTATAAACCCTGCAACCTGTTTAAAAATATTTTTTTGAATTTCAAGTGTATTGATAAAAGCAACGGCAACTACTGCCAAAATACTGTAAGCGGTTATTCGTCCCAAAGAAAAAATTATTGTGAATAATAAACCTTTTTTGCAATTAAATTCTTTCGCAAAAATATAAGAAGAAGTTAATGGAGCACAAAACAAAAAGCAGGGACCAAAACCAAGCGTTATCCCTGCAATGAATAGTTCCACAAAATTTTTTGTATCTACTACCATATACCGTATATTTTTTGTCCACAAAAATTACATTTACCATTTTTAACACAATTATTAACAACCCAAAAACCTTGTCGTTCTATAATAAGTTTTTTGCATTTTGGACAATATGTATTTTCGCCAATATTGCCCAATGGCACATTGCCTACATAAACATATTTTAGGCCCTCTGCTATGGCAATTTTTCTCAAATTCTCAACGGTGGAAACAGGGGTTGATGGATAGTTGGTCATTTTGTAATCGGGATGAAACCTTATAAAATGAAGTGGAACATCCGTCCCAATATTTTCTTTCAACCATCTACACATTTTTTTTATTTCATCAGGATTATCGTTAAGTGTAGGCACAACAAGATATACAATTTCAAGATGCACCCCTGATTTCTTTACAATTTTTATTGTTTCCAAAATTGGTTCAAGTCTTGCACCAACGATATCTTTGTAGTATTTTTCGTTAAATGCCTTTAAGTCCACTTTGTAAGCATCGACATATTTAAGCAGTTTTTTTAATGGCTCAGGATTGATATAGCCACAGGATACTACAACATTTTTTAGCCCTTCTTTTTTGGCAATAGATGAAACTTCAATCATATACTCATAAAAAACTGTCGGCTCGTTGTAAGTATAGGCAATAATTTTTGCGCCAGATTTTTTGGCAAGTTTTACGATGTCCTGCGGTGGGATATACAAAGCATTGCTTTCTTCTGGAGTAATTTTTGACAACTGCCAGTTCTGACAAAATTTGCATCCTACATTACAGCCAGCAGTTGCAATTGAAAATGCTTGTTCGGAAGGTAAAAAATGAAAAAATGGTTTTTTTTCTATGGGATCAACATTGATAGTGGAAACGCGGCCGTAATTAAGTGTAATGAGTTTACCGTCTTGATTTTCTCTCGTTCTGCAAAAACCTCTTTGCTTTGGTGCAATAGTACATTTCCAAGGACAAAGATTACATTTGACAAATTTATTCGGAAGTTCTTCATAAAAAAGTGCTTTTTTCTGTTGAATTTTTGCGTCTTTATATTTCGGAAATGCATCCGCAATAATAAGTTGGTTGACAAACAAAAAAGCAACAAATGAAACACTAAATTTTAACCACATTTTTATATTTTCTGAAAACCAACACGCAGAAAAAAAACATTGACTTTTTAGATTTTTATAAATATAATAATTCTCGAACTTTAAACAAAACAACGCCGGAGTGGCGAAACTGGCAGACGCAGCAGACTCAAAATCTGCCGGCTCTTATGGAGTCGTGTGGGTTCAATTCCCTCCTCCGGCAAAATTTAAACTAATCTGATTTGACGCCAACCGAATTGAACACTGATTCACTCCGATAACCTACAACCATCTGCATCTATTTCCAAAATCTCTCTCAACGATACTATTTCATACCCTTTTTTCTTAATACCTTTTATTATTTCAGAAAGTGCTTGTGCTGTAGATTTTTTTTCATGAAATAAAAAAATTGTACCAGGTTCAACATTTTTTAAATATTTTTCTACGATTTCCTCTTTTGTATTTTTTTGCCAATCACAACCAAATGTCCAGTTAACAATCACATATTTTTTCTCTTTTGCTACTTTCCGAACTACTGGAGATATAAAGCCATTAGGCATTCTCATGAAAAATGGCTTTATATTAGCAAGTTCATGTATGGTGTCCTCAGTAGAGATAAGTTCTTTGATAAGAATTTTTTCTACCTCCTCTATAGATTTTTTCTCTTTAAGTTGATAATAATTTTTATGTGAATATGTATGGTTGCCGATTTCATGGCCAGCCTGCAAATATTTATTTACACTTTGTGGATAACGTTTGGTATTTACACCAACGATAAAAAATGTTGCTTTTACATTTTCGTCTTTGAGCACTTTAAGAATTTTATCAAGTACTTCGGGTTTAGGCCCATCATCAAATGTTAAAGCAACCCACTTTTTTGATGACAAGCCATCGGTATAAAATGTGCCATAATCAATTCTTTTTTTGGAGTTGTCGATTGAAACAATTTTTTCTTTAGTTTTGTTAACTGTAGTGATTTCTTCTTTAGCTTCACTGACCGCAACAGGTATTTTCTCTTTTTTACAACAAGTAAAGAAAACGGGTAGAAAATAGAAAATAAATGGTAAAAGGCGAAACCATCTTTTGTGTATTGATTTTGTATTTTTTTGTGTGTCAACTTCGTATTTTTTAGCAAACATTTAATTTCTCCAGATTTTTTTATCCAAGCAATTTCATAATAAAAGCAGAGACTGTTGGAATCAACAGATTGTCTTTTGTGAAAAAGATTTCTATGATTGCTGCGGCAATGGCTCCAAAAAAAATTTGCGAAAATTTCATATGACAAAAAAAGGAAAAAATAATTCCAACAACAAGACAACTTAAAAAATTTGCCACCACGCCTTCTAAGGTTTTGTTGTTAAAAATTTTATTTTTTCCATATTTCTCACCGACAAGAGCAGCAAAACCATCTCCGAAGATAAGAAAAAATATGGCAAGTAAAGCGATTTTTTTCTCAAAAAAAAGAATTGCAAAAAATATGCCAGAGAGAGTAAAGAGAAGTGTTGAAATTTTCTTTGTTTCGTTCTGGCGATAGATACCATCAAAAATTTTCAGTATTTTTTGATTCAATTTTTCATTTTTCAAACGAACTAACTCAAAAACTGCAACAATCAATATTATAACTACTAAAATTGTAAGAACCATTTTTTCCTCTAAAAAAAATATATAAAAAAACGGAACTAACAGTATAAACCAATGCGATATTTTTCTTTTTGCTTCAGGAGTCATAATAACACCAACTATCAAAGATTATGAAAATTAAATTTTTCCTAATTTTTCCTAATTTTTTCTCAATCTTTCCTAATCTTTTAATTACCCAATATTATCCTATAATCCTCACGATGAACTTGTGAATTTGCTTCAACGATTATTTTTCTGTTTATTTTGTTTTCTATTTTTTTTACGTAATCTTTATTAAAAATCTCGGCAATATCACCGTGAATTATTAAACGTACATGCTGTTCACCACTATGGCTAACAAGTTTTATTATCTCCTTTTTAATCTTAATAGCCATTGTTTCTCGTGATAAAACCTGCCCACTTCCGTCACAGTAAGGACAAGTTTCAGAAAGAAAATTAACCATACTTTCCATTTTTCGCTGTCTGGTCATTTCAATAAGCCCAAGTTTGGTAACAGGAAGAATTTCAGTTTTTGCCTTATCTTTTTTCACCAATTCAACTAAAAGCTTGAACACTTTTTTTCTATCATTAGAATGGTACATATCAATCAAGTCTATAACGATAATACCACCTATATTTCTTAATCGCAATTGTAGTGCTACTTCATAAATTGCTTCTAAATTGGTTTTTAGAATTATTTCGTTTAACGAATCGGCTTTTGTAAATTTTCCGCTATTGACGTCAATTGCACAAAGCGTTTCCGCTTCCTGAATTATTATGTAGCCACCCGACGACAATTTGATTTTTTGTTTTTGAATGTTTGCTATCTGCTGTTCAATAGTAGAAATCCCGCCTATAACTCCAGAAGTGGTTGTTTCGAAAATCGGCGTCCTTCCTTTATAGTGGTGGATTTTATCCTTAAACTTCGGTGAAATCATCTCTACAAAATTTAACGCATCTTCGTGCTCGTCTTTTGAATCAATAAAAAACGCAGATATCTCTTCGTTTAGATAGTCACGCGCTGTCTTAAAAATCAAACCTAAATCTCTATGTAGAAGTGCAATTTTAGGAGATGCTTCAAATTTTTTATTTATTGCTTCCCATAAATTAACTAAATATTTTATCTCTCGCTTAAAAACATCTTTTCCTTTCCCCGCACCTTCACTTCTTACTATAAATCCGTCAATCGGCTGCTTAATTTCTTGAATTATTGATTTAAGTCGGAATCGTTCTTTTTCATCGGTAATATTCTTAGAAATACCTATGTGGTGTGAGCTTGGTATATAGACAAGATAATGTCCTGGAAGAGAAATCTGCTGGGTTAATTTCGAACCCTTCGTGCCCAACGGACCTTTGGTTACCTGTACAGGTAAAAATTTTGTTTTTGGCAATTCCGATTTATTAATCGTCAATTCAGAAAATGGAAGATAGCCATTTTTCGAAACCCCTATATCTATAAAAGATGCCTGAATGCCGTCGAGAACAGATACAACCTTTCCTTTATAGATATTACCGACCACATTTTCCTCGCTAAGACGCTCAATAAAAAAATCGGTAAGATGCCCATCCTCAACAATGGCAACCCTTACTTCATCTTCACTACAATTTGCTAAAATTTCTTTCACTAAATTCCTCCCCTCTTAATTTTTTTTTAACTCATACCATAAAAAATTATACTTTTAGTATTTTTAGAAAGATTTGTGTTTATATCTGCCTTAATTCGCCATCTGGCATTTCGTAAAAAAATTCATCCCTGTTTACTTTTAGTTCAGATTTTTCATCGTCGGTTAAACCAAAAATTTTTTGGATTACTATGTCGGGCTTGATAGTTTTTTTAGGACCAAATCTTAAAAGTATTTCGATTTGAAATCGTCGCAAAACGGTTTCATTTTGATGGATATCGGGATCTAAATGTTTCATATAAATCACTAATGGTCTGGTATCAATGGTTCTCCTACTTTTATCGGTAATTCTTTCTATTAAAAACTCTTTTGTTGAAAAAAAATCCTTTATTTTTGTTTGTACATCTGAGGAAAGTTCGGTAAGAGCAACATCATTTTGCAAAAATATTTCAATAGAATATTTGGCCACATTTACAAGTAATTCTAATGATTTAGAAACAACTGGTACAGGCACTATAGATATAATATCCAAATCATGTGGCATACTTGATGACAGGGATTTTTTAATCTCATCAGCAGAAACACGACGAAACATTTCCATATCAAAAATTTCACAAGTTGAGGTATAGCCAACAGCGAGAGGAGGACCAAACGAAACCTTTATTTGAGGATTAAACCCAGAAGACATACATACAGGCAACGACGCACGACGAATTGCTTGACGAATTGCCGATACAACCTCAAGATGCGTCAAAAATCTTAGTGATTTTCCTTTGATATATTTAACCCTTATTTTAGATACAGCTCTCACTATATTTCACCTTTAACTACACCTTTATTGGAAATTAAAATCGCTGACATAATAGCACAAAAAACAAAACTGCTGATATATAAAAACCATACAACCCTATCGCCATATCAAAATATTGTCACTGTGTCGCAACAGCAAAATGTATGTCATTACGAACGAAACGAAGCAATCTCGAACTTCAACGCCGAGATTTGCGCGGGGCTTCCTTCGGAAGACTCGCAATGACCAAAAGTGGAGTTATGACACAGTCTCAATGTCATCTTGTTTTGCACCATCTCATCACCGCTTTTCTGTAGCAATCGCCAGACGTTTTACTCCCAGTGTTTTTGCCATATCAAGAATTTCAACAACATTGCCATGGTGGGTGTGTGTATCTGCTTTTATTACTACAAGCAAATTCGGATCATTCAAAAGCCGATTTTTAAGCGAATTTTCAAGACGATCTTTATTCACCTCAATATCATTAAAATATATTTTGCCATCTGACGCTACTGTAATAGTAAGATTCACTTCGGAAACATCACGAATTGTTTGTGTTTTAGGAAGTTTTATGGGAATTCCAGATTGCATAATCAAAGGAGATGTTACCATAAAAATAATTAAAAGTACAAACACCACATCTACGAGAGAAGTGATGTTTATCTCGGACATTATTTTTTTTGAATCATTATTTGATATCGCCATAAATTAGACCCGCTTCATTCAGAACTAACTGATTGTACTATTTTAACCAGATTTTTTAACCTGATTACCGTTGGGCAGACACGCCTGACCAGATTTGTTTGTCTGGCGACCGTCGGACAAATTTGGCAGTGGTTTTTCTCTAATGTAATTTTCTTGGACAACAATTTCACCATGAATTAATGAGTGCAAAATTTCAAATGCTGTGTTTTCAATATCACAAGATATATGATTTATTTTTTTTAAAAAATAATTGTAAAACATAACTGATGGAATAGCAATCAAAAGCCCGGCTGCTGTTGTAATGAGTGCTTCGGAAACTCCAGCAGAAACAATTGAAGGATTACCTGTACCATATTTTCCCAAATCATGAAATGCACGCATAATACCTAAAACAGTTCCTAAAAGCCCAACAAAAGGCGAAATAACACCAATTGTTCCAATAATAAAAAGATGTTTTTCAAGAAGCAGAATTTTTTGTGAAATTTTTCTTAAGACGGCCTCTTTAATAGCAATACCATTTTTATTTTTGAGCCCTTCTATCAATACATCACCTAAAAACATTTTACTTTTTTGAGAAATTTCTACGACAGTTTTTATATCGCCCGACTCAATAACTGATTTCATTTCGTCAATTTCTTTTCTTGTCGGATTTTTTATTCTTGACAAGGATATAAACTTTTCTATCAGAACAGCAATCAAAATTACAGAACAGATTATTAAAATAATAATTGTGTAGCCACCTTTACTTACAAGTTGAAAAAAATCCAACGATTCAAACATTTTTATCCTCCTAACGCTACTTTATTAAGTTCAGTTCGTCATTGAGACTGTGTCGCAATGACGGCTTTTTGCAACGACACCTAATCCCACTTTTTTACTTCGCAGAAATCTTCCATAACAAAAATGTGTCAAAAATACTCCATACTAACGACAGAAAAAATATAATATCCAAAAGTATAAAAAAATTTGTCGACAAAAAATCACGGGCATTTTCATAAGAATCTTCAATGCATGTAATCTTTGTTTCAACCCATTTTTCTATATCGTCGGTATTAAAAATTTTATTTATATTTGTGTGAAGCATTTTCAAATGCCAATCATTTTCTATTTCTGGAATATCGGTATGGATACTGGATATAATTTCAAGTTTATCTCTGTCAAAATCCAATGAATCTTTGCTAAATTTGTTATATTGTGTAAATGTTTTAAGTATTTTTACGCCCGATGGTATACTGGCAAGATGTTTCTTTGCTTCATCAAGTTCAATGCTTAAAATATAATCATATGATTTTAATGTCCACCATTGAATAAGAGACATTTTAATTATATCCATAATTACATTTGAGTTTTCTGATGCTATAAACGCTCCAAATCTCTTGACAAGAATTATTTCATCTTCGTAATAACCATAATTTGCAAGTGGCGATTGATCTAAAACAAAATCGGAAAGTTTTTCATAGTTTTCTTCGGCAGAAACAATTCCGTAAAGCGTTTTCAAATTTTTTGTAATAAATATATCAGCCGTTGAAGTTAATTTATCCATTGTAAAAACAGGAAAAATTTCAGTATTCAAAAATCTTCTGCCGTATATGTGTGTAGAAAACTGCTGTGCATTAACAATAATATCTTCCAAAAGTTTTTGGCAATAGTTAATTATCTCTATTTCATTTATTTTTATATGCGACGACATACAGGATAATTGTGCACACATCTGTAAATTTTTGTCAACCTCATCAATATTAGTATCAGAATAAACTGAAAATGAAATAGAAATTAGACCACTTCCAAATCTATAAATACGGACTTCAACCTCCGCATTTTCATAAACGGTATCGAAAAAAGTTAATTGGGATAATTTCTGACAATAAAGTGTCTTGGCAACAACGGACAATCCATCGATGGCAAAATCCAAATCCATCCCCATATCAAACGGAAATAAAAGTGTACAAATCATAATATAATTATATAAAAGACGTAAAAACAGTAAACAAATAGGAGATAAAGAACGATGAGTAAAAGATAATTCGTTCACTCTTTTCTATTTACTATTTACACTCACTCTCCTCCCTTACCCACACATTTGTTACTATTTTTATTTATAACGCTTGCGATGATGCCAGCACTAAAACCGTTGTCTATATTAACAACGCAAACATTTGGAGAGCAGGAATTGAGCATTGTTAAAAGTGCGGCGTATCCGCCCTTACCTGTTCCATAACCAGTTGACGTCGGAACACCAATCACAACCTTTGATATAAGACCACCAACCACCGACGATAATGCACCTTCCATCCCCGCACAAACAACAACACAAGATGCATTTTTTATTATTTTTTGAAACTTGAAAAGTCGATGAATACCAGCAACACCTACATCATAAATTCTTTCAACATTATTTCCGAGTGCTTCCAAAACAACGGCTGCTTCTTCTGCAAATGGTATATCTGATGTCCCAGCAGTAATAACTGCAACATAATTTTTTCCAGATTTTTTTATTGGATTAATTATAACCATTTTTGCTGCTTCGTGATATTTTGCTTGATGAATTTTTCTTTTTATTTTAATGGCTATTTTTTTTTTTATCTTAGTTATTATTACAAGTGTCGGATCTTTTATCATTTTGAAAACAATATCAATAATCTGTTTTTCTGTTTTTCCTAATGAATAAATCGCCTCAGGAAATCCTTGCCTACAAAATCTTTCAGTATCTAATATGAAATCGTTTTTCATTTTTTCGCCTTCCTAATCATCGGAGTGAGAGGATTGTTGATCTTGTTGTAGACACGAATTTATTTGTACAGCCGTCCTGCACGGTTGAAATCAACGGCGCACGGTCACAGACCGTGTCTACATAACAAACTTCGTTGGGTTCAGTTTGTCATTGCAGAGCGATAATAAATCGCCTTTCACCTTATTCCAATCGCAGAGCGAGGGAAAAGTTTCTGCAGAGCCTCAATTTGCGACTTATTTGTTCCAGGAGCAAATTGCAGAGCGAGTTCTGACGAGCGTCTCAAAGAAACTTATTCCCGAGCGCCCCTTAATGCCTTTCACCTTATATCATCGCA
>JBDRIG010000038.1:0-2946 GCA_043816185.1 Elusimicrobiota bacterium
TTATATTCGTTTATCTCCACCCGTTTAGCGGGAAGGAAGCGTGTCAAAAGATGCTGATTTTTGACAAAGGGGATGCTATTTTCTACTTGACATGCTTTTCCATAGATGACCAAAAGTGGAGTTATAACACAGTCTCAATGACGGGCAAGGTGTGCAATATCGCACGAATAAATTCGTGTCTACAACCACCTACCGTAATAATCACGGCTCCATAACAATATAAAACACAAAAGAAGTCCTTGACAGTTTCTTATTATTTCGGAATACTTATTGCGAAGTGTTTGTAAGAGGATATAATAGGTCGATGTTTATAAGATTACCATATACTATATTGGTGTGGATAAATTATGAAAACAAGAAAAATATTTTTTGGTCTGGTCTTTGTGTTGGCGGTATTAAATATGTTGGCAGCAGTGCCTCAAGTTGACGGATTTAATGTGATGAGAGTTGCCACTCAATCTATAAAAAATGGCATTCAAATTCAATGCGAAATTACAGATGCGAGCGGTATTTACGATACTGTACTGGATTATGATGGTGTGGGGGCCCAGCCGGCCGATAATTCAGTATATGTGAAATGGGATTTAGACGGTGAAATAGAAAACAATGCCCGATATACTTCTATGACTTTAAATGAGACGATAGGGGAAGATATATTTGTGGCCGATCACCCTCTAAATGTTGATGAGGTTGTTGCAAACAAAAGCTTAGTCTACAAAGTCTATGCTTATAATAACGGGCTTATACAAGGGAGCAGTGATTTATTTAGTACTATCAAAATAATCTCTACAGGGGAAATTAAAGACGGTAAGAAGAACATAGAGCTGCTCGTGATTATGAGAAAAGTAATTAAAATGTATAAGGGAAATGAAATCAGGTTTTTTATTTTTGACCAGAGTATTTCTTATAGAGAGTTTTAAGGAATTGACAAATCGTTTAATTAATGGATGTTAAAAATGATAGATGAAAAAGAAGTAAGAAGTTTAATACAGCAAGGAAGACAAGATGGCTTCCTTACATTTGACGATATATTTGAACACTTGTCCGTATTGGAAATCGACATAAATGAAATCGACAATTTTTTCATTACGCTGAGTGATATGGGCATAAATGTCTTACACAAACAGTCAGAAAGAGCTGTTGCTGAGAAACAAGCTGCTGAATTTCCCGACGAAGAATCGATAAAATTAAAAATAGAAGATCCTATTAGAATGTATCTTTCCGAGATGGGAAAGTGGCCTCTTTTAGATAGAAAAGATGAGTTTGAATTAACAAAAAGTATCTGGGAAAAAAAGAAAGAACTTAAATTAACAGTGCTGGATTCTCCAATTACTTTTAAGGAGATAAAAAATTGGGAAGTGCTTGTTTCAACGAGTGCTGCTTCGCCTAGGGAGTTTATGCCTCGTGGAAGAAAAACTGATGTTACGATGAGAAATATGCAGCGAAAAATGAAAGAAATATCAAAATACCTCGATAGAGTTTTAATAAAAATTAGACAACTTGAAAAAAAACTTAAGGGTTTAAAAAACGATTCAAATAAAAAAATTTCCGTCGAGAGTAAAATTAATAGTCATAAAAAAGAAATAATAAAAAAAATAATTGAGCTTAACCTACACGAAGAAAAATTTAACAAATTAAAATTTAAGATATTAAATTATGCGGATAGGATAACGGATTATAAAAATGTTTTCAATCAGATTTCAAGAAAAAGTAAAATGACATTTGATGATGTAAAACAAATTTATCGTCGGGCAAAGCGAAAAAAAATAACAGAAACAGAATTTTTCAAATTAACAAAATATAAATTTTCAAAATTCGACGAGACAGTTGACGAAATAAATAACGCTGGCAAAAAATTAGCAAAGATGAGAAAAAACTTAAATATCCCACTTGAAGATATTGAATTGGCTGCCAGCAAAATAATGCGATTAGATATAGAACTATTGGAAGAGAAATCAAAATTAACAAAAGCAAATTTGCGTCTAGTTGTGTCAATAGCAAAAAAGCATATGTTTGCGCATTCACTTTCACTTTTAGATTTAATACAGGAAGGAAATCTTGGTTTAATAAAAGGTGTAGAAAAATTTGAGCACAAAAAAGGTTTTAAGTTTTCAACATATGCAACATGGTGGATAAGACAATCAATAAACAGGGCACTTGCAGACCAATCGCGAACAATCAGAATTCCTGTTCATATGAAGGAAATGGTATCAAGGCTTAATAAGTTTCAGAGAAAACATCTTCAAGATTGTGGCACGAAGCCAACGATTAGGGAATACGCAAAGTATTTAAGAATATCTTCAGATAAAATAAGGATGCTTTTAAGAATAATTCAAGAGCCACTTTCTCTTTCAAGCCCTGTAGGTGACGATGAAGATTCTTTTATTGAAGATTTTATTGAAGATAAAAAATATAAAACACCGGAAGCACAGTTGCATGCAGATTTAAGACACAAAGAAATCGAAAAAGTTTTATCAACCCTTAACGAGCGAGAGGCGGAAATTATTCGGCTAAGATTTGGCATTAGTTATGGATATCCATTAACTTTGGAGGATATTGGGAAAATTTTCAAGATTACAAGAGAACGAGTTCGCCAGATTGAAGCGAAGGCAATAAAAAAAATGAAGCATCCTACACGCTACAAAAATCTCAAGGATTATCTTTAAAGGGGCGCTCGGGAATAAGTTTCTTTGAGACGCTCGTCAGAACTCGCTCTGCAATTTGCTCCTGGAACAAATACGTCGCAATTTGAGGCTCCGCAGAAACTTTTCCCTCGCTCTGCGATGATATAAGGTGAAAGGCATTAAAGGGCGTTCGGGAATTGCTTCGCGGAAACGCCTCGCCTTTGAGGGCGGGCTCTCACTCGCACCGCTAAAAGTCATAAGGTGAAAAATAATAGTGTATGCGGTGCTCCGTGAGGTTCCTCTCAGCAACCCCCTCACTCTG
>JBDRIG010000039.1:0-30094 GCA_043816185.1 Elusimicrobiota bacterium
GGCGCTCGGGAATTGCTTCGCGGAAACGCCTCGCCTTTGAGGGCGGGCTCTCACTCGCACCGCTAAAAGTCATAAGGTGAAAAATAATAGTGTATGCGGTGCTCCGTGAGGTTCCTCTCAGCAACCCCCTCACTCTGCGATGATATAAGGTGAGAAAGTGTTTCGACATTCTAAAATAATGCCACAATTTATTGTAACTTTAAACAATCCAACTTTTAGTTTTTAATTCTGGTTTACATATGTCTTGTAAAATAAAATTTTTACCATCTGATAAAGAGATAACCATTGCAGAAGGAACGGATTTATTGTCCGCTGCTATGATAGGCGGTATCCAGATTTATAATTCCTGTGGTGGAGAAGGTGTGTGTGGAAGATGTAAAGTCAAAATCATAAAAGGTAGAATTCTTGTGAATGAAACAGATGAAAAAGAAAGAAATGATGACTATGTTCTTGCCTGTCAAACCATCTGCAACGGAAATATGGAGATTTTTATACCAGAAGAATCACGTGTTGAAAATGCAGAAATTTTAACAAAAGGTAAAGAAATTTATACACCTGTTGAATCGATAGATATAACCCCTGCCACTTTTGAGGAAAAATTTTTCAAGATAAACACACTTTCAACAAAACTTTACCTACGATTACCAAAACCATCACTTAATGATATGGTTGCAGATCTTGAAAGAATTTTCAGAGAACTAAAAAAATTAGAAATTACAAATCCCGTTATGCAAATGGGACTTGCAAATATAAAAAAACTTCCTTCACTTTTAAGAGCAGCAAATTTTGATATTACAGTTACTCTTGGAAACAGAAATGGCACCATGGAACTTGTAATGGTGGAACCAGGTGATGTGTCCGACAAAAATTTTGGAATTGCTGTTGATATAGGTACAACCACAATAGTTGCTTATCTTATTAATTTGAACCCGCATTTCGCGAAACAAAAAATCCTTTCCGCAAAAGCAATGTATAATCCGCAGATTTCTTTCGGGGAAGATGTTATAACAAGAATAATTCATGCGGAAAATTTATCTGGACTTGACCGTCTACATCGTGTAGTTATTGATGCAATAAACGATTTGATAATTTCGTTGGTTGTTGAAAACAAAATTTCGCTTAACGATGTTAATTGCGTCGTTTGTGCTGGTAACACAACAATGATTCATCTTTTATTAAAAGTTGACCCAACAAATATTAGACGTTCGCCGTACATTCCAGCTGCAAACCTATTTCCTACAATTCGTGCAGTCGAAGCAGGTTTAAAAATAAATCCGAGAGGGCTTTTATCGTGTCTACCGTGTGTTTCCTCATATGTTGGTGGTGATATTACAGCAGGTGTTTTGGCAAGTGGAATGAGCAATTTTTCTCAACTTGCACTTTTTATTGATCTTGGCACAAACGGTGAAATTGTTTTGGGCAACAAGGACTTTCTTGTATGTTGTTCAACTTCTGCTGGCCCTTGTTTTGAAGGCGGTGGCTTAAAATGTGGAGTAAGAGCACAAACAGGTGCTGTAGAAAAATTCGAAATTAGCGACGACAAAATTTCAATCAAAACAATCAATAATAAACCACCAATTGGAATCTGTGGCGCGGGTATTATCTCTGTTATTGCTGAGTTTTTTGTAAAAGGTATTATTGATAAGGCAGGCAATTTTATTGCAGGTTCTTCAAAATTCTTAGAAAAAACAGATGAAGGATTGGAATTTTTCATTACGCCAACAATTTCGATAACACAAGCAGATATAAAAAATTTTATTCATTCAAAAGGAGCAATATTTTCGGGCATAGAAGTTTTATTAAAAAAAATGGGTATCGATTTTCATCAGATTTCACAAATAATTATTGCTGGTGGACTTGGTAATGCACTTGACATTGAAAAGTCAATTATACTCGGACTTTTTCCAGAAATATCAAAAGAAAAATTTTCATTTATAGGCAACAGTTCAATTACAGGTGCTAAAATGTGTCTTTTATCTCAAAGTGCAATGCAAAAAGTTCAAGAAATTGCACAAAAAATGACATATATCGATTTAAGTTGCGACAATGAATTTATGGATAGTTATACTGCATCACTATTTTTGCCACATACGAATTTGAATATGTTTCCGTCGGTAAAAAATGCAAAAAAGCGATGATATACTAATACAAGACAACGACGACAGTGACGGAGATGACATACTAAGGCAATGATAGGGCAATAAGATTTCTACGTATAGCCATATCAGCGTATAATCGATTTTTCGGAGATTTCAATGGAACAAGTAATTGAAAAATGGCCTGGAAAAATATATGAATTGACGATTGGTGCGACAAAAGAAGAGGGTGGAAGTCGCTCAAAAAAAATTAAAATTGGCGGATTTAACACACTCCCATTTCTTTTTTTTGAGTCCTCTCCAACAAACAATCCACCTACTTCTCCGACGAGCAATTCACCTGCTTCTGCAATATACAATCCACCTGCTGTTGCGATGGAAGTATGGGATGCAGAACCAATCGACTGGCCAGATGTTCTTAAAAATGAATATAGTGGTGTATTGAATGACCCTGCGAAGTGGGCAAAAAAATGCGAGGATACTGGTTGCGATTTAATATGTCTTCGATTAGAAAGTACAAATCCCGACGGGGAAAATGCATCTGCAACAGATGTAGCAAAAACAATAAAAAATGTTTTATCTGCAACAACCCTTCCTTTAATAATAATTGGCTGTGGTAATAGCGAAAAAGATTCATCAATTATTATGAGTATAACCGATTCGGCAAAAGGCGAGAATTGTCTTTTGGGTGTTGCAACAAAACAGAATTATAAAACATTTACCGCAGCGGCTCTTTCGGGAGGACATTCGCTAATTGCAGAAACTCCGCTTGATATAAATCTTGAAAAACAATTAAATATTTTAATAACCGATATTGGATTTAATTCTAACCGTCTTATAATTCATCCGTCAACAGGTGGTTTGGGATATGGGTTTGAGTATTGTTATACAATAATTGAAAGAACGCGACTCGCTGCATTATCAGGCGACAAAATGATGTCTCAACCGATAGTTACTTTTGTTGGACAAGAGGTATGGAAGGCAAAAGAATGTAAAACAAATGAAACGGAAAGACCTGAATGGGGTTCTATTAAAGAGAGAGGTATTTTGTGGGAAATAACAACATCTGTCGGATATATTCAAGCAGGAAGCGATATTGTCGTCGTAAACCATCCAACAACCATTAAAGAAATAAAAAATTATATTGAAAAGTTAAGCATAAAATAAAAAACGACACGACGATGTAAGATAGATGATGTAAGACAACGACTATAAAACAACAGCGGCCTTACGGTGATACAATTTTTGCGTATTAGCGATAAACATATTGGCAATAATTGGGGGGGGGGTGTAAAAGTGAAAATCCTTGTCTTAAATTGCAGAATTTATTCTATTGAGTATGAGCTCTTTGAAATGCCTACTCAACACTCATGTGAGCCAAAGGAAACAGAATTGTGTTGTGGCATTTTGGAGCATATCGGATTTGATGCCGCTATTCTTACCCATATTACAGGCGACAAAACAGAAAAAACTGTACAATCAGTTTTGGATCATCAGAAAGGATTTGAACTTATTATGACAACAATCTTAAATTCAGAGTATAATTGTATCAAATCAAAGGATGAAATTTTTGCTATTGGACATAGGGTTGTACATGGCGGATGGACATTTACGTCTTCTGTTATAGTCGATGAAAACGTAAAGAAAGAGATTTACAAGAATTTTGAACTTGCTCCAATGCACAATCCATATAATCTAATAGGGATTGAAACATCGGAGGTCTTTTTTTCCGGCAAAAAAAATGTTGCTGTCTTTGATACTGCATTTCACCAGACGATGCCAGAGGTTGCTTTCAGATATGCACTACCTTCACGATTATATCATGAATATAAAATTAGAAGATATGGTTTTCATGGAACTTTTCATCAATATCTTTCTGAAAAAACTGCACAGTTATTGAAAAAAGACAAGGCAACATTGATTTCATTTTATCTTGGAGCTGGTTCAAGTGTTTGCGCAATTTCCGACGGTAAATCAATAGATATATCAATGGGTTTTACGCCATTAGAAGGACTTGTAATGACCTCTCGTCCTGGTGATATAGACGCAGGAATCATTACTTATCTTTTAAGAAGTGGGTGGACGCTATCTGAAGTTGAAAACTGCCTCAACAAAGAAAGCGGAACTTATGGTATTTCTGGTATCAGCAATGAAATGAAAGACGTTGTGGAGGCGTTTGAAAAAGGAGATGCAAACGCAAAACTTGCAATTGATATTTTTGTTTACAGAATAAGAAAATATCTTGGTGCATATTATTTTATTTTGGGAGGGAAAATAGATGCAATTTCATTTACAGGAAAAATTGCAAAAAATTCGCCTCTTATAAGAGAAAAAATACTTACTGGACTTGAACAGTTTGGAGTGAAAATTGATTCAATAAAAAATGAAAAAACCATCAATACTGAAGGTGAAATAAGTACATTTGATTCAAAAGTGAAAATATTTGTTTTAACGAGAAACGAAAAATTGTTGATTGCAAGAGAAACAATGAAATTAGTAAAAACAGAGTAGCATAACACTACTTCGTTGAGTTCAGTCCGTCATCCATGGAAAAGCATGTCAAGTAGAAAATAGGTTGTCAATAAATAAGTCACTTAACGAAGCAGTGGTAGAAAATAATGAAGAATAAAAGATAAAAAACATCTACTGTTTTCAGTTTCTCGTTTCCTGTTTCACACCTATCTTGATTGGAGAAAATTATGTTTATTATCGGTGAAAAAATTAATGGAATGTTTAAAAATGTCGGCGAGGCAATTGCAACAAAGAACAAACTGATAATTCAGGAACTTGCAAAAAGTCAACTTGAAGCAGGTGCTAATGCTTTGGATGTCAACGTAGGACCTACATCAATAGATCCGCTAAAAGACATGGAGTGGCTAATTACTGCAATTCGAGGAGTGACCGATAAACCACTTGCTATCGACACGACAAAACTGGCTGTTATGGAAAAAGGACTCTCGTTGGCAGGTAGCGGTTCGTTTTTAAATTCTGTTTCTGGACAAAAAGAAAAACTTGACTTGCTTTTACCAGTTGCTAAAAAATATGATTCAAAAATTATCGCTTTGACAATGAATAAATCAGGAGTTCCTGCAAATGCCGAATCGCGTTTGGAAATTGCATTAAATATAATTGCCGCTTGTCAGGAGCACGGAATTGAAATGGAAAATCTTTATATAGATGCAGTTATTCTTCCTGTAAATGTTGCTCAAGATCACTCGCCAGCAGTCTTGGAAACAATTAAACAATGTAAGCTTATTTGTGATCCTCCGCCTAAAACAATTTTAGGCTTATCAAATGTTTCCCAAAAAACACTTAACAGATCGCTTGTTGATAGAACATTTCTCATTATGGCTTTAGCATCAGGACTTGACGCCGCAATTTTAAATCCACTTGACAAAGAACTTGTAAATTCAATGATAACAGCAGAACTTCTTTTGGGTCGTCAACTTTATTGCGACTCGTATTTAGAAGCATATACAAAAAAATGGTGACAGTATTAAAATAAAGAATAAGGACGTGTTATGGCAAAAAAAATACCATCTGATATTGAGATAGCACAATCAATTAAGTTGAAACCAATAACCAATATTGCGGAAAAAATTGGCATCAAAAAAAATGAATTAGAATTATATGGTGATTATAAAGCAAAAGTAAAACTTGAAATTCTTGAACGAATAAAAAATAATAATCAAGCAAAATACATCGATGTAACCGCGATAACACCCACGCCACTTGGCGAGGGAAAAACTGTCACAACAATAGGTCTTTCACTCGGTCTTGCAAAAATTGGAAAGAAAGTTGCAACTACAATAAGACAACCATCGTTGGGTCCTGTTTTTGGTATAAAAGGCGGTGCGGCAGGCGGTGGCTATGCACAGGTTTTGCCAATGGAAGATTTTAATTTACATTTGACTGGTGATGTCCACGCAGTTTCAATTGCACATAATTTATGTGCCGCATTTTTAGATAATTCTCTCTACAAAGGAAATAAATTTAATATTGACATAAACAACATTTTATGGCGAAGGGTTGTTGATGTTTCAGATAGAGCATTGAGAAATATAAAAATAGGACTCGGAACAAAAGATGATGGAATTCCTCGCGATTCAGGATTTGATATTTCAGTATCTTCTGAAGTTATGGCAATACTTGCACTTACAACCTCATTAAAAGATTTGAGGGAACGATTAGGAAAAATTGTTGTTGCATTTACACCAGACGGTAAACCGATTACTACTGAGGATTTGCAAGTCGCAGGTTCTATGGCAGCCCTTTTAAAAGATGCAATTAAACCTAATCTTCTTCAGACGACAGAATACACGCCTTGCCTTGTTCATGCCGGCCCTTTTGCAAATATAGCACACGGTAATAGTTCCGTACTGGCAGATTTGATTGCACTGAAACTTGCTGATTATGTTGTAACGGAAAGCGGATTTGGTGCTGACTGTGGAATGGAAAAGTTTATGAATATAAAATGCAGATATTCAGGGCTTATTCCAAATTGCATAGTAATTGTCTGCTCGATACGCGCTTTAAAAATGCATTCTGGAAAATTTATGGTCGTTGCAGGCAAACCTCTTGACGACGGATTGATTAAAGAAAATCTACCTGCCATCGAGGAAGGAATTTGTAATCTCGAAAAACACATAGAAAATGCTAAAATGTTTGGTGTGCCAGTGGTTGTTGCGATTAACAAATTTTCATACGATACCGATAAAGAAATAGAATTGGTTAGAGAAAGAGCAATAAAAGCGGGTGCAGATGACGCCGTATTAAGTGAGGTTTGGGAAAAAGGTGGTCAGGGTGGAGAAGAACTTGCAAAGGCTGTCGTAAAAGCAAGTGAAAAAAAGTCCAACTTCAAATTTTTATATGAACTCAATCAATCAATTAAAGAAAAAATAGAAATAATAGCGACCAGGATTTATGGGGCAGATGGAGTTGATTATTTTCCTGAAGCAGAGAAAAAAATTGAACTATACACAAAATTAGGTTACGATAAACTTCCAATAAATATGGCAAAAACGCATCTTTCACTGTCGCACGATCCGAAACTTAAAGGCAGGCCACGCGGTTTTAGAGTTCCGATAAGAGATATTCGTGCATCTATAGGTGCTGGTTTTTTGTATCCAATTTTAGGCGAAATAAGAACAATGCCTGGTCTTCCCTCGATACCTGCTGGTACAAAAATAGATATTGATGAAAATGGAAAAGTTGTAGGATTATTTTGATATACATTAAAATCCTATTTTGATATACCTTAAGCACGTTGTGCTCAACTTCATATCTGACAAATTACTAACTATACCCATAATTTATATCGAACAATCGTTATTATGAAAATGAAAAAATTTGAAAAAAATTGTTTAAAATTTTTGTTGAAAATGGTATCTACTAAAAGTTTGTCGAAAAACGAAAACGCTATTTCTGAAATCGTTGCCAAAGAGATGATGGCATTGAATTATGATGATGTCAAGATCGATAAACTCGGTTCTGTTGTTGGAAGAATTGGAAACGACATATCTCAAAACGGCAAAAAAATTCTTTTTGATGCCCATATAGACACTGTTGGAATTGCCGATATAAAACAGTGGAATACAAATCCATTTAAAGCAGTTTATAAAAATGGAGTTGTTTACGGAAGGGGTTCTTGTGATGATAAGGGTTGTGTCGCATCAATGGTTTATGCAGGAAGTTTAATAAAAAAACTTGGGCTTTTAGGCAATTCTACGCTTTATGTTTCTGCGTCGGTTCAAGAAGAAACTGCTGAGGGCTGCGGAATTGATTATGTCCTTAAAAAATTAAAATTTCGCCCAGATTGTGTTGTTATTGGCGAACCGTCAAACTTAAAAATTGTTAGAGGACATAAAGGCCGTGCAGAAATAAAAATCACAGCAATTGGTAAATCCTGTCATGCAAGCACGCCTTCCGAGGGCGAAAATGCAATCTACAAAATCCTTCCGATAATAGAACACATTGACAAACTTAACAAAGAGTATAAATCAACCTCACAACTCGGAAAACCAACAATATCAGTAACACAGATAGAAACAAAAAATGCATCAACAAATACAATTTCAGACAATTGTACAATTTATATCGACAGAAGGACTGTTGACGGAGAGACGAAGAAAAAGATTGATGGCGAACTTGAAAAAATATGTTGTAAAAACATAAAAATAGAATATCTGAAGAAATTTTTCAGTGCATGGATTTTACCAAAAGAACATTCTCTTGTTGAAGCAGCAATTTTATCCTATAAAAAAGCATACTCACAACCGAACCGTCGGCAAGGTCAATATGGTCGACGGACAAGCAAAAAAAATCCGGATGTTATTCTGTGGCCATTTTGTACAAACGGTTCTTTCACAATGGGCGAAAAAAAAATTCCGACAATTGGTTTTGGACCTGGCGAAGAAAAATATGCCCATATTGCAAACGAACAAATAAAATTCCGCGATGTTCTAACAGCGATAAAATTTTATTCTATCTTTCCATCGACATTTTCATCGAAAAAATAGGTTATCAATCAATTCACACTGTTGTATTCAATATCTGAATTCACCTTCACATGGCTTTTTATTGATTTTTCCTGTTTTTTTGATACAATGAAATTGTCGATAGTTTTTTCAATAGTCCCATTATAATATTATGAAAACAAAACATTTGACCTCAATCTTGGATTTAGAAAAAAAAGACATTCTTGAGATTTTTAAGATAGCGGAAATCCTAAAATTGAAACAAAAACAAAAGAAAAAATATACCCCATTAACAGGTAAAACGCTTGCAATGATTTTTTCAAAACCGTCAACAAGAACACGTGTTTCTTTTGAAGCGGGAATGTATCAACTGGGTGGACTCGGACTTTTTTTAAGTAATCAAGAATTGCAACTTCGCCGCGGTGAAACTGTCGCCGATACTGCAAAAATACTTTCCAGATATGTTGACGGAATTATGATAAGAACGTTCAATCATAAAGATGTTTTAGATCTTGCCGAACATTCGACGATTCCTGTTATCAATGGTTTAACAGATTTAGAACATCCATGTCAGGCATTGGGGGATGTATTTACAATTTTGGAAAAAAAAGTAGAAAAAAGAGGGGAAAAAATAGAAAATAGAATCAAAAAACTAAAAAATCTAAAATTCGTTTTTATTGGCGACGGAAACAATATCGCAAATTCTTTAATGCTTTTATGTGCCAAACTTTCAATGGATTTTACGGTAATTACTCCTTGCGGATATGAACCAAATAAAAATATCTTTCAAAAAGCAAAAGAAATATCCTCCAATATAAAACTTTCGAATGACATTTCTGCAATACGTGATACCAACATTATTTATACCGATGTTTGGACTTCAATGGGCAAGGAAAAGGAAAAAGAAAAACGACTCTTAGCTTTTAAGCCATATCAAGTAAATGACTTATTATTATCAAAAGCAAAACAAGATTGTATTGTTATGCACTGTCTCCCCGCAAAAAGAGGAGAAGAAATTACGAGTGATGTAATAGACGGTAAAAATTCGGTTGTTTTTGATCAAGCAGAAAATCGTCTTCATATACAAAAAGCAATAATGTTGTTGTTGATGAGATAAAACAAGATAAAAATAGATAAAAGAAAATCAATAAAGACCGATGAAAAATAAATCTTGATTATTATCGGTTTAAATGCTATCAGTTTGAGTCGCTACAAAATAAACTTGCTCTATAAAATCTACAAAGATCTCTTGAAACATTTTGGCCCACAGGGTTGGTGGCCCATTGGCGGCATTTATAGTCTTTCCAAAAAACATTTAAAAGATGAAGAAAAATTTGAAATAATGATTGGTGCAATACTCACCCAAAATACCGCATGGAACAATGTTGAAAAAGCACTCTCCAATTTAAGAAAAGCAAACTGCCTCACCATTGAAAAAATATCAAAAATAAGTTTAAAAAAACTTCAAGTTTTAATAAAACCGTCGGGATTTTATAGACAAAAAGCCAAACGGCTTAAAAATCTTGCAAATTCAATTAAGCCAATTGAAAATTTAACACGAGAATATCTTTTGTCGTTAAATGGTGTTGGTCCTGAGACAGCAGATTCGATTATGCTGTATGCTCTCGGAAAGACATATTTTGTAATTGATGCCTATACAAAACGTTTGGTAAATCGCCTTGGTATTTTTAACAGTAATAAATACGAGGAACTTCGGAAGTTTTTTGAAAAAAATATTCCAAAAGATGTAGAAATTTACAAAGAATATCACGCTTTAGTTGTGACTCTTGCAAAAAATTTCTGCAAAAAAAAACCCGAATGTATGGATTGTCCGATAGCAAGTTTTTGCAAAAATAGAGGGAGGAAGAATGAAATACGCGGTAATTTTTGTAACGGCAGCAAATAAAAAGGAGGCAAAAAAAATTGCTGAATGTGTTGTAAATGAACGGTTGGTTGCTTGTGCCAATATTGTTAAAAAAATTGAATCAATCTATTGGTGGCAAGGAAAAATTGAAAAATCTCAAGAGGTACTTTTGATAATGAAAACTCATCTACGACAAGCCAAAAAACTGATAAAAAAAATAAAATCGCTTCATTCGTATACTGTTCCAGAAATAATTTTTTTACCAATAATCGACGGCAATCGTGATTATCTTAAATGGATTGAAAAAGAAACGAAATGAACCCAACCTTTTTGCACAGAAGGATGGATGTTGAGATAAAAATTAGAAAAAAGGGTCGTTCGGGAGTTGCTTCGCGGAAACGCCTCGCCTTTGAGGGCGGGCTCTCACTCGCACCGCTAAAAGTCATAAGGTGAAGGTCGCTCGGGAATAAGTTTCTTTGAGACGCTCGTCAGAACTCGCTCTGCAATTAGAATAAAGTGAAAGGTATTAAAGGTCGCTCGCAAGACGTATCTTGTGAATCATATTTCGTATTTCGTTTTTTTGTTTCTCGCTTCTTGCATCTTACTTCTTGCTTCCAATAATACATCGTACGAATAAATTCTGTCTACAACAAGCGCAGGGTAAATCCTGCGACTACCAAGTTTTATTCATATCCCATTGTTTGTATTTCGTACCCACAACATATTTATGTTACCTGAATTAAAAGAAAAAACAAGAAAATTATTACAAAAGGCCGACGATATTGGGAGGTACCTTTGAAGTAGAAAAAAAACTTAAAAAAATTTCTGAAATTGAAAAAACTATATCTCTTTCGAATTTTTGGGACAATCCTGCCGAAGCACAAAAAACAATGCAGCTTCTCAGTCTACTAAAATCACAAATCACAAAATATCAAAATATAAAAAATGAACTCTCTGAAACATCGGAACTACTTTCTATATTAGAAATGGAAAACGATGAATCGATGCATTCCGATATTGAAAAAGCTCTTGAAAAAATAGAGGAAGAAATCTCGGAAATGGATCTACAGTTAAAACTTTCTGGTGAGTTTGATAAAAACAGTGCAATTGTTTCCATTCATTCTGGTGCTGGTGGAACTGAAGCGTGTGACTGGGCAGATATGCTTTTACGACTATATTTGCGGTGGGCTGAAAGAAAAAATTTTAAAACAGAAGTTGTAGATTCACTTGCTGGCGACGAAGCAGGGATAAAATCAATAACATTTATCGTCAATGGCGAATACGCATATGGCTATCTAAAAGCAGAAATAGGTGTCCATCGTCTTGTCAGAATTTCTCCGTTTGACGCTAATAAAAGAAGACACACGTCATTTGCATCCGTCGATGTAATTCCTGAAATTGAAGACGATATTAAGATTGAGATTAAAGAAGAGGATATAAGAGTTGACACTTATCGTGCAGGTGGACATGGTGGGCAGTATCTCCAAAAAACGGATTCTGCAGTTCGCATTACTCATAACCCATCGGGTATAGTGGTGCAATCACAAAACGAACGTTCACAATTAAAAAATAAAAATACCGCTATGAAATTATTAAAAGCGAAACTTTACGAGCTTGAGCAGGAAAAAAAGCGGGCGAAGGTTGAAAAACATTACGACGAAAAAGGTTCAATTGCGTGGGGTAGTCAAATAAGGAGTTATGTTTTTATGCCATATCAATTGGTAAAAGACCATAGGACTGGTTTTGAAACAGGGAATGTCCAAAAAGTTATGGACGGCGAAATTGATAAATTTATTCACACATATCTGTCTCAAAAAAAACAGAACTAAGAGTTATTTTGTAATTTACAGTTGGTAATTGATAACTTAATGGCGTAAGGTTTAGATTGACAAATTTAAAAAAATGTGTTACACTTCGCCAAGAGTTAGGACGCTATTCTCATACCATTTTTCTTTATAGCAGACATAGTTTTAGTGTCCATATTAAACACAATACGACGGAGGTATATTATATGAAAAAGATTTTTATTTTAGTGGTTAGCTTTGCAGTAGGGCTTGGATTAGGTTTTTCAAAGGAACAGTTAAGGGTTTATACAGTTGTAAAAGGTGATACTTTGAGCCAAATTGCTCAAAAATTTTACAATAAACCGTTGCAATGGGGAAAGATTCATTCTTGCAACAAGTTTATTAAAGACTCACATTGGATTTTTCCTGGTGACGAATTGGTTATTCCTGTTGATGTCTTAGAAAAAGAAGAAGTAGCGGAAAAGAAATCAGGGGAAGAAAGTGAAAAAATAGTGGAAAAGAAATTAGAAGAAGAGAAAGCAATAGAAAAAGAATTGAAGGAAGAAATAACAGAAAAAGAATTAGAAAAAGAGGAAGTAGTAGAAAAGGAATTAGAGAAAGAAAATGAAAAAATAGTGGAAAAAAAATCAGAAGAGAAAATAATGGAAAAGGAATTAGAAGAAGACGATGAAATAACAGAAAAAGAATTAGAAAAAGAGGAAGTAAGTTCTGCTACTCCTGTTCATAGTGCTGTCATAGCGAAGAAAGAATCAGAAAAAAAGGTTGAAGAGAATGCTGTGATTACAAGTGAAGATTGGGAGTTTGACGGTTATATTTCTAGTGAAAAAGATAGAAAAATAATTATTGGTCAAGGTGATATTGTGTTTTTGGATTTAGGAAAAGAGCAGAATGTAAAACCATTTGATAAGTATACCATATACAGAAATGACAGAAAAATTATTCATCCTAAAACTGATGAAAGTCTTGGAGATCTGGTGAGAAAAATTGGCGTGCTTGAAATTTCAACAGATATTCAGAACAATACTTGTACCGCTAAAATTATTATGTCACGAGAACCAATTTTGGTCGGTGACATGATAAAAAAGCAGCCACAATAAAGTCGAATAAAAGGTGAGATTAAAATGAGAGGATTTGTAATTTTTGTTCTTATAACTATTGCTGTTTTTTATTGGGCGAATAATTTTGTAATAACAGGAAAATTTCAAAGATTTATTGATAATAATTCAGATAAATCGTGGGCATTAAGTATTGAATATAATCTTGGAGCAATTTATCAGTTAGCATTAAAGTACGATAAAGCCGAATTTTATTACAATAAGATATTGGAAAAACCAACTTTGTCTAAATTTACTGTTGATACAATGTATAATTTAAGTATAGTTTATGAGGAGACAAAAAGATTTGATCTTGCGAAAGAAACCTGCAATAAAATTATTGAAGAATACCCTGATTACAAGGGTATAGGAAAAATTAAGAAACGACTTAATTATATGATGTGTTATTGAATATAGATCACACTGATGAAATACACAAAATTACACCGATATACACCGATAAAATATGGTCAAATTATTTTTACTTCTTACCACCTACTCGTTACTTCTTAATTATCTTTATTGTGAACATTTTATACAGGTAGGTGTTTTTAGACATAAAGAAGAGGCGGTAACCCAACAATTATATCTTGCTAGCCGCAATTACCATGTTATATTGGATATCGCACTTTGTTACAGGGTTATTGTAGGACCATATAAAGACGAAGAAACCGCAAATTTTATAGTGGCAAAATTATTATCTGAAGAAAATATGTCTGCCAGTTTAATAGATAAAATGGATATGGAAAAAAGTGTTTCTTCTGAAAATGTTTCGCCTAATGAAGGTGAAGTTGAGATTTTGGACGAAGTGCTTGGCAAACTTGTAGTCGTAGCATTTGATTTTTTAGGTGTTAAGTACAAATACGGTGGTATGAATGTTGAAAAAGGAATTGACTGCTCCTATTTTATGCAAATAGTTTATAAATCATTGGGGGTTGTTTTACCGAGAACATCTAATTTGCAATTCAGAATAGGTAAGAAAGTAGAAAGAGATGAACTTGCGATCGGTGACCTTGTATTTTTCAGAAAATATCCAAAGAGTTCCAGGATAAATCATGTTGGGTTGTATATTGGCAATGAAGAATTTATTCATGCATCTTTGAATGCTAAAAAAGTTACAATAAGTTCTCTTAGTGAGATATATTTCAAAAAAAGATTTTCCGGTGCTCGTCGTCCTTTGTAATAATGATTAGCACAAATGATATATAAAAAATATTTTGCCGAATTTTTATATGGGAATTTAAAATAAAGGAAGTTTCGTTTATCTGGGAGATTGTCGGGGAGATATGGCATGTATGGTATTTTGAAGTCGGTATCTGTTTGTAAAGATGGTTTTGGTGGTTTTGACGGGAAGGGTTCTGGCCGTGTTGTTCTGCTCTATTCAACCGTGCAACCCTGAAGAATCTTCTATTATTTTTCTCTCTCTTTCTTTTTTTTCTGCTATACCTTCGACAATAAAATATCAGGGGGGTGTGCTGAAAGAAAAATTGGTGTTGGTTATTTGTTGACTAACTGTTAGTTACCTGTTAGCTAACGATACGTTCTGTGATAGTATATAGAACATATGCAAACAAAACTACACAAGAATGTCAAGACAACATTAGTATTGAGATCTGAGATTGGAAGATGCAAGAGATTATCGGCGGAGGATTATGTTAAAGAAAAAAGTTATTTCAATTATCGGCTTAGTGTTTATTGTTGGGATTGTTGTTGCAGTTGTTACGAGTAGCGATTTTCTTGTAATGCTTGGTAAGGTGGTTGGTATTACATCAAAGTCAATCGGTGACGATTATGCACTCCAACAATCGATAGAGCCAATAGGTGCTGAAAAAATGACGAGTGAAGATTATGAATTACGTAGTGATATAGGTAGTGATATAAATTCTAAGATTGAAAACGATCTGACGAAAGTATATTGTTACCCTAGTCCATATAAACCGTCATTAGGGCATACAGAAATAAAGTTTTCACATTTAACGAGTTATACAAATTTAAGAGTATTTAATATTGCAGGTGAACTTGTTTATAGAGACGAGCAGGATACATCTAACGGTGAACTTTCTTGGGCTGTAGTCAATAATAATGGTAATAAATTAGCATCAGGTGTTTATATTTATCTGATAACAGATAATGATGGACACAAAGCAAAAGGAAAATTTGCAGTAATTAAATAGTTTACGAACGACGAAATGTAGGCATGGTCTGTGACCGTGTAACTAATCGAGATTGCTTCGCTTCTCGCAATCAGACTGTGCCGTAATTCATCTTTTACCATCTAGTGTTGGATTGCAGTACCATATTTTACCATCAGTCGCTATCTTCTATAAAAATGCAACTTTTTAGCTCATTGCGACACAGTCTCAATGACAACCAAAGCCGTCGTTGCAACGAGTCGTCATTGTGACACAGTCTGATTGCGAGGCTTTCGAAGGAAGCCGTGGCAATCTCTGTGTTGACTTCGGACTTCGCCCACGCAATGACTTTTCTCATCTCCCTTCTTTTCATTTTTCTGCCCCTCATCTCTTGTTTTTCGTTTTTTTGTCTCTCACATCCCCACTTATCACAAATTAAAAAAAATAAAAAAAAACGCTTGACAAATTTTCATTTTTTATTATAGTATAGTTAGTTGATAGACAAAATAAGGAACACGGAACAAAAATAAAAAGTTTAGTGTCAATTCTGTGCTCTCTGTGTTTTTTTTTCTCTGAGTTCCTGCATAGGAATTTGGAAAAGCAGGGCTGAAGCCCTGCCCTACAATTTGTAGGGCAAACCTTTAGGTTTGCGTAATTGTGAATCTTCAGGTTTGCTTATAGTTAGCAATGCTTTAGGTTTGCGTAACTTGTCTGCGGTAAGGTTTTTATGAGAATAACTTTTAAAGGCGATTATGCATTAAAAATTTTATTAGACCTGTCTCTAAATTATCCAGATAAAAAAGTCGGAATAAATTCCGTGGAGTTTGTCTCATTAGGCAGTAAATATTCAATAGGATTGGTTCAGATTAAAGATATTTCAAAAAGGCAGGATATTCCTGTCAAATATCTTGAACAGATTATTTTGATATTGAAAGGTGCTGGATATGTCAGAAGCAAACGGGGACCTGTTGGCGGTGTCTATCTTGCAAAGCCACCGGAAAAAATAAAAGTTGGGGAAATTGTTCGGCTGATGGAGGGCTCAACTTCTCCTATAACCTGTGTTAGCAGGACGGAACCGTCAAAATGTAATTTTATCAGGCGATGTCCGTTTGTAGAAATGTGGACAGAAATACGGGATTTGACAAACAAAATTATTGACGGTACCACCTTTGCAGATATTTCGGAAAAAGTAAAATCAACGTCGATAAAATCGACGGACTATTCAATATAATAAAGGCAGAGAATGGTGGATATGTAATAGTGGATGGTGGACAAAAATGGCGAGTAATGAACGAAAAAAGCGAATTATAAATAATTTAATATTCATAATTCATTATTCATCATTCGTCTCCTAACCTTCATCCGCCGATTTTGCGGGAGGTTAAAATGACCAAAAAAAACACAAACTTAAAAACAGAGACACTGGCTTTACACGGTGGACAAGAACCCGATCCAACAACTGGCTCAAGGGCTGTGCCGATTTATCAGACAACATCTTATCAGTTCAAAGATACGGAGCATGCGGCAAATCTTTTTGCGTTGAAAGAATTCGGAAACATCTACACGCGGCTTATGAATCCGACAACAGATGTTTTTGAGAAAAGAATGGCTCTTCTTGATGGTGGTGTTGGAGCGTTGGCGGTTGCCTCGGGGCAATCGGCAATAACACTTGCTATTTTGAACATTGCTCAAAACGGGGATGAAATTGTCTCAGCCGACAATCTTTACGGCGGAACTTATAATCTCTTTCATTACACTTTTCCAAAATTTGGAATCAAAGTGAAGTTTGTAAAATCAAATGATTTGTCTGCGATTGAAAAAGCCATCACTCCGAAAACGAAAGCCGTTTATGCGGAATCCATTGGAAATCCGAAATTGGACGTTGCAGATTTAGAGGAGATAGCAAAAATTGCCCACAAAAACGTGATACCTTTTATTTTAGACAACACCGTTTCACCGTATCTTTTGAGGCCGTTTGATTTTGGGGTTGATATAATTGTTTATTCAGCAACAAAGTTTATAGGTGGACACGGAACATCCATTGGCGGAGTGATTGTTGATTCTGGAAAATTTGACTGGACCAACGGAAAATTCCCTCTCATTGCCGACCCCGACCCAAGTTATCACGGATTAAATTTCGTTGAGGCGCTAAAGCCGCTCGGCAACATCGCTTACATTATAAAAGCAAGGGTAACGCTTCTTCGTGATTTGGGACCCGCACTGTCGCCATTCAACTCTTTTCTTTTTTTGCAAGGGTTGGAAACTTTGCATCTTCGGATGCCGAGACATTGTGAAAATGCACTGACGGTAGCGAAATATCTTGAAAAACATCCGAAGGTGGCATGGGTCAACTATCCGGGACTTGAATCATCTCCGGAAAAGAGCAGGGTTCAAAAATATCTTCAGAAAGGCGCTGGTGCGATTTTGGGCTTTGGCATAAAAGGCGGACTTGAAGCGGGAAAAAAGTTCATTAACTCACTAAAACTTATTTCGCATCTTGCGAATGTAGGTGATGCCAAGACACTTGCAATTCATCCGGCTACCACAACTCATCAACAGTTATCGGCGGAGGAACAATTAGCAACTGGCGTAACACCGGATTTTATTCGGCTTTCAATCGGGCTTGAACATACTGACGATATTATTGCCGATATAGAACAGGCATTGAAATAGTAAAAACAGAGGTAGAGATGTAGCGGCGAATGTGAATTCGCTAAAATCGTTGATTTACATCAACTGCTATGTTTACCTTCTACCATGTGTTATTGGAGGTAACTCATGTCAAAAATTTTTGAGAACATTACAAAAACAGTAGGCAACACACCGTTGGTAAAAATTAACGAAATAGCATCCGAAACAGGTGCCACGATTTTAGCAAAACTAGAATCATTTAATCCGCTTTCAAGTGTTAAAGACAGAATAGGCATCGCTATGATTGATGACGCTGAAAAAAAGGGATTAATAAAAAAAGGTTCTGTTATCGTTGAGCCGACAAGCGGAAATACTGGAATCGCACTGGCGTTTATTGTGGCTGCACGGGGTTACCGTCTTATTTTAACTATGCCGGACACTATGAGTGTAGAACGAAGGCAATTGCTGAAAATTTTCGGCGCCGAAGTTGTTTTGACCGATGGTACGAAAGGTATGCAAGGTGCAGTGGAAAAAGCGGAAGAATTGGCAAAAACAATTCCCGGCAGTTTCATTCCGCAACAGTTTGAAAATCCCGCAAATCCGGAAATCCATCGTCAGACAACCGCGGAGGAAATATGGAACGACACGGATGGTAAAGTGGATATTTTTGTGGCGGGAATTGGAACTGGCGGAACAATTACGGGAGTAGGTGAAGTTCTGAAAAAAAGAAAACCGTCTGTAAAAATTATAGGTGTTGAGCCAAGTGCTTCTCCCGTTTTATCTGGCGGAAAACCTGGTCCCCATAAAATTCAGGGTATTGGTGCAGGTTTTGTTCCCAAAATATTAAATAGTAAAATTGTTGATGAAATTATAACCGTTTCAAATGACGATGCAGGAATTATTGCCCGTCGTCTTGCGAAGGAGGAAGGAATTCTTGCGGGAATTTCTTCTGGTGCAGCACTTTGGGCAGCAATAGAAGTTGCCAAAAGAAAAGAAAACGAAGGAAAGACAATCGTGGTTATTTTGCCGGATACTGGCGAAAGGTATCTTTCAACATGGTTGTTTTCAGAGTAGGGCATGGCTTTAGCCATGCGATAAAAGTGTATGTAGGGCATGGCTTTAGCCATGCGATAAAAGAAAGCAAACCTAAAGGTTTGCCCTACAAATTATTATGATTAAATTTAAAAAAAGAATACGGTTAGAAGATTTTGGCTACAAGGGAGTTTATCGTTATTTTATTACAGTATGCACAAATAAAAATGTAGGGCAATGCTTCAGCATTGCTAAAAAAGATGCTATAAACAACATAATTGAACTGCTAAAATCTGTTTCAATAGAATTTAATTTTATCGTTTGGGTATATTGTTTTATGCCAGACCACTTACATTTACTTATTGAGGGTTGTAATGAAAATTCAGATTTTAAAAAATTTATTTCAATGTTTAAACAAAAGAGTGGATTTTATTATAAAAGATTATTCCAAAAAAAGTTATGGCAGATAAATTATTATGAACATATTTTTAGAAAGGAAGAAACAACAAAACAAATAGTGAGATATATTTTAGAAAATCCTATTAGAAAAGGTTTAGTTAAAGATTTTTATGAATATCCATTTTCAGGATCTTTTATGCTTGATGTAAAAAATTTGTAATAAATATATGTAGGGCATGGCTTTAGCCATGCGATAAAAGTGTATGTAGGGCATGGCTTTAGCCATGCGATAAAAATATATGTAGGGCATGGCTTTAGCCATGCGATAAAAGTGTATGTAGGGCATGGCTTTAGCCATGCGATAAAAGAAAGCAAACCTAAAGGTTTGCCCTACAGAAATTTCTTGCTTCGCTCTTTGGGTTAAAACGAGGTGAAAAAATATGGAAAAAAATAGTGTTGGTTTGGTTGAAACAAAATACTTTAATTTTGATGAATTAGTTCTTGATTCGGGCGAGCGACTTTCTACAATTACACTTGCTTATGAGACATATGGCCATCTCAACAAGGAGAAAAGTAATGCTGTTTTAGTAGAGCATGCTCTGACTGGCGATGCACACGCTGCTGGCTACCATAAAGACGATAAAAAACCAGGTTGGTGGGACACCATGATTGGCCCAGGTAAAGCATTTGACACCGAAAGATATTTTATTATTTGTTCAAATGTTATCGGTGGCTGTCAGGGCTCAACAGGTCCTTCTTCAATAAATCCAAAAACTGGGAAGTCTTATGGACTCGATTTTCCTATTATCACAGTTGTTGATATGGTCAGAGCCCAAAAATGTCTTATTGATTATTTTGGTATAAAAAAACTTTTAACAGTTGTTGGTGGTTCAATGGGCGGAATGCAATCATTGCAATGGTTTGTTTCTTATCCAGAAAATGTTGCATCGGCAATTCCAATCGCAACGACAGCAAAACATTCGCCTCAACAAATTGCTTTTTCGGAAGTGGGAAGACAAGCAGTTATGTCAGATCCCGATTGGCATAACGGAAATTATTATGGTGTGTCATTTCCAGCTCGCGGGCTTGCTGTCGCAAGAATGATAGGACATATAACATATATGAGTGATAGTTCAATGGCTGAAAAATTCGGTCGTCGATCGAAGGAAGAAAAATTTACTTCAAAAAAAACGCCGAAGTTTGAGCCAAGTTTTGAAGTGGAGGGTTACTTAAAATACCGTGGAAATAGTTTTGTAAAAAGATTTGATGCTAATTCATATCTCTATATAACCAAGGCGTTAGATTTATTTGATTTGGCGGGTGAGAAAAAACTACACAAAGTTTTTGACAGTATTAAAGCAAAATTGCTGATTTTATCATTCAAATCCGACTGGCTTTATCCATCATATCAATCAAAGGAGATAGTTAAGGTATGTAAATTGGTTGGAGTGGATATGACGTATTGCGAGATTGATTCGACTTACGGGCACGACGCTTTTTTACTTGAAGTGGAAGAAGAAACACATCTGATAAAACATTTTTTAGAAAAAGTTGTTGATAGTTTGTAGAAATGGTTTCAACCGTGCAAAAACGCACAAAAACGCACGAATAGAATTCGTGTCTACATTTATAGGAGTAAACTATGCTACACCTTGCATACAAAATAATTACCGATTGGATTGAAGAAAAATCATCAGTTTTGGATTTGGGTTGTGGCGACGGCGAATTATTATTTATTCTTCGAGAAAAGAAAAGCGTGAAAGCGAGTGGAGTAGAAATAAGCGAACAAGCAATCTACAAGTGTATGGCAAAAGGCATTTCTGTTATACACGAGAATATAGAAAACTGTCTCACAGATTATGCGGACAAGTCGTTTGGTTATGTAATTCTTTATAATACTTTTCAAGAAGTAAAAAATCCGGCTGTAGTTTTGGACGAAGCACTGCGTGTTGGAAAAAAAGTTATTATTGGTTTTTCCAATTTTGCTTATTGGAAATCAAGATTTCAGATTTTTTTTAATGGTAAAGTACCTGTAACATCAGCAATGCCGTTTGAGTGGCATAATACGCCTAACCTCCATTTTTTAAGTATTTTAGATTTTGAGGATTACTGTCGTGCAAAAAAAATGAAAATAGAAAAATCGGTTTTTATAGAAGGAAAAAGACAAACAAAACTACTACCAAATTTATTTGCCGAAATCGGTATATTTGCTGTTTCAATTTGAAATACATTGAGATATGTAAAAATGTAATTGACTATATAAGATTTAATATCGTTGAAAAAGTCCCGATGATCTTGATAATGCAGTAGGCATGACCTGCGCCAGTGCAACACAACACCGTGCAACACAGCACACAAATAAATTCATATCTGCAACAAAAATTGCTTATTCTATGACTATTTTCAAAAAAACAGATTTTTACTTTTTACTTTTTATTTTTTATTTTATATTTTGTACTTTTTTTACAAGTTGTACGGTACCAAAACGATTATCACCTGCCATTGAACATCCTACCACCGTTGATATTATTAACGAAATAAAACCAACCGAGCAAAAAAAAGAAACCATAGTGAAAATCGGAATTATTGAAAATACCGATAATATATTAGTATCTATTGAGGATGATTTCGAAATCATTGATATAAAAACTGACGAAAAAACCAAAATGTCAGCTAATGTCTACTCCGCAAATGTGGCAAAACAAGGAATAATTTTTGGTAAGGAACAATTTTTTAACGATATTAAAATAATTCAATCATCCGTTTCAACTACGAAACAAATATCTTGCTCACAAGACGACGAGATAGTCATCAAAAAAAGTGATAAAAAAATTAGTATTAATGGCAAAAAATACAGAGGAAACATTATCTTAAAAATTAGTAATGGTAAAAAACTTACTGTCATAAATGAACTCTATCTTGAAGAATATGTTTGTGGAGTAATGACAAAGGAGGTCTCACCAACATGGTTTCCAGAATCATTGAAAGCACAGGCAGTCGTTGCAAGAACTTATGCAATCAAAAATCTTGGATTGCATGGCTCTCATGGTTTTGATTTATGCCCACAAACCCATTGTCAGGTTTACGGTGGTTTTAATTCAGAAGACGAAAGAACCAACAAAGCAGTGTACGATACAGCAGGAGAAGTTCTTAAATATGAGGGGGTTATAGCAAATACATTTTATCATTCAAGTTGCGGCGGTAGAACAGAAGGTGTAAGGAATGTATGGAATTGTTCAGCGACGAAAAATCCAGAATATCTTACGGGTGTTAAATGTGGTTTTTGCAAACAAGATAAGTGGTGTAATTGGTCAGCTTCAGTCTCATTGAAGACGATTGGCCATAATCTGCAATCTTTTGGTTATAAAATTGGTGACGTTAAAAGGATAAAATTAGTAGGACGTACATCGTCTAACAGAGTAAAAGAAATTTTGGTTGAACATTCAAAGGGGAAACTTTGGCTTTTAGCAAACAGGTTTAGGTTGGTGATAAATCCGAATATCGTCCGTAGTACAAACTTTACAATAAAGATAAAAAATAATATAGTGTATTTTAGAGGTCATGGCTGGGGGCATGGAGTTGGAATGTGTCAATGGGGTGCAAAGGGTATGGCGGAAAATGGTTGGGATTACAAAAAAATTCTTGAACATTATTACCATGATACCGAGATAGATAAAAATTGACAATAGTCCCCGTCGACAACAGTTTTCGTCAAAAACAGTCCTGTCGAACAAATTTATAAATGAAAGAAATTAAACTTTCAGATTTTGATTACGATTTGCCAAGCGATTTTATAGCGAAGTTTCCTTGTGAAAAAAGAGACGAATCAAAACTTTTGGTGCTTTTTAGAGATACTGGAAAAATAGAGCATAGAATTTTCAAGGAAATCGTAGATTATCTTACCGTCGATGATGTACTGGTTATCAATAAAACAAAGGTTATTCATGCTCGACTTTTTGGAAAGAAAATAACAGGTGGGAAGACAGAGATTTTAATACTTAATCTTGGCGATAGTGGCGACAAGAAAGTTGTTTCAGCAATTGTCAAACCACTAAAAAATCTTAAAATTGGTAGTCGTATTTTTATTTACCATGTTCTTACTGGAACATCTTTGGCGGAGAGCGGGGTTTGTGATGATTTTTGTGATGTAGTTTCAATTGAAAATGGCATAGTAAAATTAAAATTTTCCGATGAAATAAGTACAATTCTTAAAAAATATGGCAGGATTCCACTTCCACCATACATAAAAAGAAATTTAGTTCCGTCGGATGCCGAAAGATATCAAACGGTTTTTGCATCTGTCGTCGGTTCAATTGCCGCACCAACAGCGGGGCTTCACTTTACCGAAAATATTTTATCGAAATTAAAAAACAAAGATGTAAAAATTGCCGATATTATTTTGCATATATCATGGGCGACATTTTTACCAGTAAGATGTGAAAATATATTGGAACATAAAATGGGCGAGGAGTATTTTGAAATAGAGAAATATTCAGCCGATATAATTAATTCCGCAAAAAGAAGAATTGCTGTTGGCACAACATCAGTAAGGGTTCTTGAAACAGTTTCAGATGAAAAAAAAATTATACCAAAAAAAGGAAACACAAATATTTTTATTTATCCTGGCTATAAATTCAAAAATGTTGACGCATTGATTACAAATTTTCACCTTCCGCAAACGACACTTCTTATGCTTGTATGTGCATTTGCAGGTAAAGATTTAATTTTCAAGGCATATGAAGAGGCAAAAAAAAATAATTATCGATTTGCCAGTTTCGGCGACAGTATGCTTATTTTATAGTCGGAACAGAGAGATCTCTCCTTTGTCGTCGGCAATCTATAGTTGACAGCCGGTCATATTACTATGATTCAAAAAATCAAAAAATTTGTTGATAAATATAAAATGCTCCAAAAAAATGATAGAGTTCTTATTGGGCTTTCCGGAGGTCCAGATTCTATTTTTTTGACCGTTATTTTGAAAAAAATTGAGAAACTTTACAAAATAAAAATTTTTGCTTGTCATATTGACCATCAATATCGTAAGAATAGTTGGAATGATGCGGAATTTGTTAAAATTTTTTGTAAGAAATTATGCATACCAGTTGATATAAAAAAAATAAAATTAAAAAAATTTTCTGAAGAAAGAGCAAGAAATTTACGATACAAAATTTTCGAAAAGGTTGCCAAAAAATATGGATGTAATAAAATTGCAACAGGACACACATTAAACGATAATGCTGAGACAGTTTTAATGTGGCTTGCGCGTGGCTGTGGGTTGCAAGGAATCAAAGGAATTCCTCCCATATGTAGAAAAAAATGTGAAAAAATATCGCCATCCGCTCATATGCCAGTAGATGTAGTTTTATCTTCCAAATCCTCCAAACAAATAATCAGACCGATTTTATGTATTTCCAAAAAAGAGATTCTTTCGTATCTTAGTAAAGGTAGAATAAATTTTTGTATCGATAAAACAAACAATTTTTCCAAATTTACCAGAAATAGAATACGACTAAATATAATTCCTCAGCTTGAAAAGGTAAATCCAAAAGCAGTAAAACACATATTTAATCTTTCAGAAATTTTAAGAAATAAAAAAAATGTTTATCCTACCAAAGTAACATCAAATATTATTGACATTCGTTCAAAAAAATGTTACAATAAATCTTCGCTAAAAGAGGTATCTGCGTTCTTTGATGCGTCGAAAATTGACATCAAAAAAATTAAGATAAGGAAGTGGCGTTTTGGCGATAAAATGGTTCCTTTTGGAATGGATGGTTCAAAAAAACTGCAAGATATTTTCACCGATGAAAAAATCTCAAAAAATGTAAGAAATAAGATTCCTATTGTTTGCGATGGAAAAAAAATTATCTGGGTTGCTGGAGTAAAAAGATCTAACGACGCAAAAATTACTAATAAAAGTAAAGAGGTTCTAAAAATAGAACTAAAAAATAAATTGGGGATATTAAAAAAATGAGTAAACAATTAAAAAGCGTGGCACTATGGATGTTGATAACTGTTGGTTTTGTTTATCTTTGGCATATATCGTCGACAAAAGCAAAAGAAATTGAACTTACATATTCAGAGTTCAAGCAATTTATAAAAGAAAAAAAGGTTTCAGACATAGTCATTTCACCTGATTTTATTTCTGGTATTTTGGAAAAGGACGGCAAAAAAATTAAATTTAATACAGTTCCCGTTGCAGACAATAAACTTACTGAAGATTTGGAAGATAATCAAGTAAAATATAGAGGGCAGAAAAATCGTGGCTGGCTCATAGAACTTCTTTTGAGTGTTGCACCATGGATATTGATTGCAATTATATGGTATTTTTTATTTTTTCGTGGAGCATCAATGGGCGGCAAACAGATTTTTTCATTCGGTAGAAGTAAAGCTCGCCTTCAAACAGATAAAAAAACTAAAACGACATTTGCCGATGTAGCTGGAATTGAAGAATCAAAAGAAGAACTGAAAGAAATAATACAGTTTTTGAAAAATCCTGCTAAATTCCAAAAATTAGGCGGAAAAATTCCCAAGGGTGTTTTATTGGTTGGCCCAGCAGGAACTGGAAAAACGCTTCTTGCAAAAGCGGTTGCAGGTGAGGCAGGTGTTCCATTTTTTTCATCAAGTGGTTCCGAATTCGTCGAAATGTTCGTCGGTGTAGGTGCTTCCCGCGTACGCGATCTATTTGATATGGGAAGGAAAAATGCTCCGTGCGTTCTATTTATCGACGAAATCGATGCTGTTGGTCGTCACAGAGGTGCGGGTTATGGTGGTGGCCACGACGAAAGAGAACAAACATTAAATCAACTTTTGGTTGAAATGGATGGATTCGAAACAAAGGAAGGTGTTATTATTCTTGCTGCGACAAATCGTCCCGATGTTCTTGATAGTGCACTTTTGCGTTCTGGAAGATTTGACAGACATGTTGTTGTTCCAGTTCCTGACATAAAAGGTAGGGAGGAAATTTTACACGTTCATGCAAAAAATGTAAAGTTGTCACCGTCGGCAGATTTATCTATTATTGCAAAAAGAACACCAGGTTTTGTGGGTGCAGATTTGGCAAATTTGATAAACGAAGCGGCGCTTTTAGCTGCTCGGCGAGAAAAAGAGGCAGTTGAAATGCCAGAACTTGAAGAAGCAATTGACAGGGTTCAAGCAGGTCCCGAGCGACGTTCCAAAAAGATTTCTGAAAGAGAAAAAAGAATAATTGCATTTCATGAATCAGGGCACGCGCTTGTTGCAAAACTTATGCCAAATACGGAACCAGTTCATAAAATTTCTATAATTCCGAGAGGAATGGCATTAGGTTATACAATTCAACTTCCTACCGAGGATAAGTATCTTATAACCAAATCGGAAATAATTTCAAAACTTACTGTTTTACTTGGTGGTCGTGCTGCTGAAAAAATTATTTTTAATGAAATAACAACTGGTGCAGAAAACGATCTAAGCGTTGCCACATCTATAGTTCAGAACATGATTTGCATTTATGGTATGTCGGATAAATTGGGTAACGTATCTTTGAAAAAAAGAGAGGAAGAAGTTTTTTTGGGACGAGATATATTTACACATGAAAAAATGTATTCCGAAAAAACAGCGCAACAAATCGACGAGGAAACAAAAAGAATGATAGACGAGGCATTTGCTAAAGCGGTAGAATTGATAAATAACAATACTGAAAAATTAAATCGGCTTGCTGAAAAACTTGTTGAAAAAGAAATTTTAGATGGTGATGAATTAGCGAGATTATTGAATGGTGACGAAATTATAAAGCCCGAAGAAGAGCATCGAATAGAAATACCAAGCGACAATATTAAATAATTCGATTGTATTTGATTAGCATTCATTCGATTTCGTTTGAGTATTTGTGGAGCAAGTAATGAATAATAAACAAATTGAAAAATCAGTAAAAAATATACTTATTGCGATAGGTGAAAATCCAGAAAGAGAAGGGCTTAAAGAAACACCTAAAAGAGTTGCGAGAATGTATGAAGAAATTTTTTCCGGAATAAATAGTAATCCAGAAAAGGAACTCGAGGTTTATTATACAACAGAAGAACACGAAGAGGTAGTCATTGTAAAAGATATTAGTTTTTATTCTACTTGCGAGCACCATCTGTTACCTTTTTTCGGAAAAATTCATATTGGGTATATTCCCAAAAAAGATAAACTATTAGGTATTTCAAAAATTGCACGACTCGTGGATGTTTTTTCCAAACGACTTCAATTACAAGAACGCATCACAAAACAAATTGCAGACATTATTATGAAAAGAATTTCGCCATATGGCGTGATGGTTGTGGTTGAAGCAGAGCACCTTTGTATGACGATGCGTGGTGTAAAAAAACCAGGAACAAAAATAGTGACATCTGCCATAAGAGGAATCTTTTCGAATGATGCTAAAGTGAGGGCAGAGGTACTTTCGTTGATTAAAGACTAATAAAAGAATACGCTGATATGTTTATCGTTGATATGTAAAAACCATATTGTCTGTCATTGTATCACCCATCACTGTATTATTACTATTGCCATATTATTAACACCTTTTTGCAAACGTATATGGTCAAAATAGCAGGAATTCTTAATGTTACACCCGATTCTTTCTCCGATGGTGGAAGATTTTACAAAATTGCTGATAGTATAAAATATGTAACAGAACTCGTTGCATATGGCGCAGATATAATTGATGTTGGCGGTGAGTCATCGAGGCCAGGAAGCGTTGTTGTGTCAGAGGAAGAAGAAATTAGTCGTGTAATTCCGACTATAAAAGAAATTAAAAAAAGATTTCCGAAAATTCCTATTTCGGTTGATACATATAAACCAAATGTTGCGTTAAAAGCAATTGAAGCAGGTGCAGAAATAGTTAATGATATTTATGGATTGAGATGGTCATCTCGCAAATCCCACAACGAAAACAGTATGGCTGATGTTGTTGCAGAAAAAAATGTTTCTGTAGTAATTATGCATATGAAGGGAACACCACAGAATATGCAGGAAAATCCAGAATATGATGATGTTGTTTCGGAAATCTACAAATTTTTCGAAGAGCAATTAAAATTTGCAAACTCGAATGGCATAAAAAAAGAAAAAATAATTTTAGATCCAGGAATCGGCTTTGGAAAAACACTGCAGCATAACCTTCTGATAATAAAAAATCTCCAAAAATTCAAGAAATTGAAAATGCCACTTATGGTAGGCCCTTCAAGAAAATCGTTTATCAAGTGTTTGTTGGATACTAATCTTGTTGGAAATAATAATATTGATGTTTTAAATCGTTTAGAAGGAACAATCGCAGCATCAATCTACTGTGCACTAAACGGTGCCGATTATTTGCGCATTCACGATGTCTTATCTGTAAAAAAAGCGATAATCGTTTCTGAGGCAATAAAAAATGTTCAGTAAAATTTTACTAAATATAGTCGATATATTACTTTTATCATATATTTTTTACCGTGCAATAATTCTCATTAAAGGAACACGTGCTGTTCAAGTGCTTTTGGGTATTGTTGTTTTGGGACTTGTAACGATAGTATCAATTTATCTCAAACTTGAAACTACATCATGGTTTCTGAAAAATTTTTGGTCGGCAGGACTCGTTATTTTGGTAGTTATATTTCAGTCTGATATTCGATCAGCCCTTGCACGGCTTGGCAGCGGGGACATTATTCATTTATTTATGAAAGAAGAAATTATTACAATAAAAGAAATCATCTCTGCTATAAAAGAGGCATCACATAAAAAAATCGGAATGCTTATTGTTGTTGAACAACAAACAGGCCTTAAAGATATTATTGAAGGAGGGGTGAAAATTAATGGGGATATATCACATGAGATTTTAATTTCAATTTTTAATCCGAAAACACCTCTGCACGACGGTGCGGTTATAATATCGGGTTCAAAAATTGTCGCAGCATCATGTGTTCTTCCTTCAACTGAAAATCCCGCAATATCAAAATTTTTAGGCATGCGTCATCGCGCTGCAATTGGTGTAACTGAGGTTTCTGATGCTTTTGTAATTGTTGTGTCGGAGGAGACGGGGAAAACTTCAATTTCTTACGATGGTAAACTTGAAAAAGATATTGAAATAAATAATCTTGAAAAACTTTTGTTTAATATATGGAAAAAACAGGAAAAATATTTTTTTAAGAAAAACATAAACAACACCGAACACAGTTACTCTTAAATATGGCTAAACAAATGTGTTAATTTGTGAATGAAAAGGATTAAATGAAAATCAATTGGCTTAAAAAAAACTTAGAGATAAAAATTCTTGCTGTCATACTTGCAATACTCTTATGGTTTATAAAACAGAAAATCAGTAAGTGAGAAATGCTGATCAGAAGCGAAATATGAAATGCAAGACCGACGCTAAAGCGACTATCAAAGCAATGACGACAAGCGAGATTGCTTCGCTCTATGATTAAAAGGGCGCTCGGGAATAAGTTTCTTTGAGACGCTCGTCAGAACTCGCTCTGCAATTTGCTCCTGGAACAAATAAGTCGCAAATTGAGGCTCTGCAGAAACTTTTCCCTCGCTCTGCGATGATATAAGGTGAAAGGCATTAA
>JBDRIG010000040.1:0-4125 GCA_043816185.1 Elusimicrobiota bacterium
CTTCCGAAGGAAGCCGTGGCAATCTCGGTTAGGTGGCTGTCCGACAACCTATTCCGCTTTACAGACGACACAGCGTCAGTAAAAAAATGATGTGTTGTTTGTTGCTATTAGTTGCCAAATACTGCTATATTTTACAAAAAAATGACTGTTTTACGATTTGTCGGATAGCCTCTTAGCTGTCACTGCGAGGGCCGATTTATTGGCTCGTGGCAACCTCGGTGTTAAAGATGAGATTGCTTCGCTTCGCTCGCAATGACAAACATTTTGTTATAATAACACAGTCTCTTTGACGAGGTTTTAATTATGAAAAAACATTTTTTTACTGGTCTCGTAATAATTATTCCGTTTTTTCTTACTGCCTATATTATCTGGATTGTATTTAAGATAGTAGGCAAATTTTTTACCCCTGTGTTTACAAAAATTTTTGAGGCATTTGTTCCGATACATATTCCTAATTTTGCTATTATATTTATCAGTGCTGCTGTTACATTGTTTCTGATATGGGTTATTGGCATTCTTGCCTCAAATTTCATCGGCAAAAAGTTTTTTCACATTGCAGAAAAGTTGCTTCTTAAAATTCCAATGGCAAGTGGTATCTACGATGCGATAAAAAAATTGATGAAAGGTTTCTTTATGGATAAATCAAGTTTTAAAAGAGTTGTCTTGATAGAATGGCCTCGCAAAGGAATTTATTCAATTGCTTTTATTACTGCCGACACAATGAGTGAGATTCCAACAAGAGAAGAGGTTATAAATGTTTTTATGCCTTCAACACCAAATCTGACAACAGGTTTTTTTATGCTTGTTCCCAAAGATGATATGATTCCTCTTAAAATGTCCGTCGATGACGCTATTAAATTGATAATCTCTGGTGGCATTGTTGTTCCACCACCTGTTCCTATACCATAAAAATATGGTTATGTCGTACAAATAGGCAGTGAGATTATTCAATCAACAAACCTAAAACGAATTTTAGATATTCATGTAAAGTTCAATGGAAAGCAAAAATGTATAATTCTAATAATGCAGACCAGTTAAACGAGAAATTTTTATGTCTATTAAATACGAGCAGAACCCTCATTTCTACAGTTGATATAAATGAACTTCTTTTTATAATAATGGAATTTGCTAGGAAGATTGTAAATGCTGAGGCGTCTTCACTTTTATTGATTGATGAGAATACAAAAGAACTTTATTTTGATGTAGCGATAGGTACGGCTGCCAATAAAGTAAAAAGAATTCGCCTTAAATCAGGCGAAGGAATTGCTGGTTGGTGTGCTATGCACAGCAGTCATTTAATTGTTGAGGATGTTACAAAAGATGCTAGATGGAGTGATCGCGTTGATGATAATTCTGATTTCAAAACAAAATCAATAATATGCGTCCCGATGCAATACAAAAACAAAATACTTGGTGTAATTGAAGGTATTAATGCAGTTGGTAGAGAGTTTTTTACCAAAGATGACTTATCTTTTTTTGAGATATTTGCTAGTCAGGCAGCAGGTGCTCTTGAAAATGCTCGTCTGTTTTCAGAATTGATTCAAGAAAAGGAAAAAATCCTTGCCACATATAATGGGATGAATGAGGCAGTTTTTGTTACAGACAAAAATGGTGTAATTATTCAATCAAATAAATCAGCATCTAATTTGGTAAATTCTAAGAATACTACTGGCTTCTTGTTCTCGAAAATTTTAACTGACTTTGATTTTGAAATACCACCAAATCTTCTAAAGTTTAATGGGAAAACAAAAACTTTTGAAATCGTAAAAAGAATAGATGAAAATAGTCAGCCACTAAATAAGCAGATTCTTAGTTGTGTTATCACAAAAATTACTGACGGAGACAACAATGGCGATATTAGCAGTTACATTTTTGTAATAAGAGACGTAACGTCAGAAAAAAAAGAAGAATTTATGAAGCGAACTTTTCTATCTTTAATTTCACATAAACTTAAAACACCACTTGTTAGCATTGTTGGATATCTTTCTATATTGGCCGAGAGTAAATTAGCGACCAATCAGCAAAAAGCGATTTCCGTGCTACAAAGTCAAAGCGAACGACTTGTTAAACTTGTAGAAGATTTATTGAAATTTACAGTAATTGAATCAAAAACATTTGAACTTAAAAGGGAAAATATTCTTATTGAAAAAATTGTTTTTGAAGCACTTACGGATTTGAATAAAAAATTGAAAGATGTTGATATTGAGGTTTCGGACTTATCCAGCATATGCGAGATTTATGTTGATAAAGAAAAAATAAAAGAAGTACTGATGTGTATTTTAGAGAATGCTATTAAATTTAATAAAAAAAAATCAAAGAAATTGGTGAAAATTACAGGTGATTTCAAATCTAATTTTGTGTTTATAAACATTGAGGATAATGGCGATGGACTTTCACTTTTTGAACAAGAAAAAATTTTTGAGGAATTTTATCAGGTAGAGGAATCATTTACGGGTCAAGTTGAAGGCGTTGGTCTTGGACTTCCTCTTGCAAAAAGAATAATTTTTGCTCATGGTGGAAATATAAGCGTTACATCTGAAATTAATGTTGGTTCGAAGTTTACAATAAAAATTCCTATTAGATAATGTTTTTATTATTAGAAATCAAATTTAATGCTGATTGTATAGTGGTAGACGGTGAATGAAAAACGACAGACGGCTAATGAACAATGGAAAAACTGCCTATAGCAAAATTTACGAGTTTTTTTCTTTACAAAACATAATTTTTATGTTAGAATAACGATGTGGGTGTCCCTGTAGCTCAGATGGATAGAGCATCTGCCTTCTAAGCAGAAAGTCGGCTGTTCGAGCCAGCCTAGGGACGCCACTATTTTAATATGATAAGGAACTTTTTTAAAAGAAGCGCGTTTATTATTGTTATATTCTGTGTATCCGGGCTTATCTTTCTGGGTTACAGGTTCCTTACCGGCAATATAAAGTCACGGCTTTTAGGGTTATCAGAAAAGGCCTTTAACGCCGATATCTCGATAGGTCAGGCGCGCCTGAAATTTCCCGTATGCCTGGAATTAAAGGACATAAAGATAGATAACGCGATTAGTATTTCAAGCGTCCGCATCTATCCCAGCCCGGCCTCTTTTTTTATAAAAAATAAGCTGATAATCTCGAAAATCAGCGTAACTGACCCGTTTATCAGCATAAAAAAAGAGGATGCTGAAAAATGGAGAGCGCCTGAATTTTTATCCGTAAACAAAGAACACGTGAAACAAGGCCCTTTGTTGCCTGATTTTCTGCTTTCAAAGATATATATACATAATGGTGTGGTTTCGTATGATAAAGGCGGCAATGGTGAGCTTGAGTTCATTGATATTAACGGAGAAATCGAAACCCCTGGTCTTTATTCCTCGAAAGACAGGGCCTTTGATTTCGTTTTATCGGGATTTCTAAAAAACAGGGAAACTGATTTTCTGTCACCCTTGAAGTTAAGCGGCCGGGCCGGGCCGGACAGCATGATAAAGGCCAACCTGCAGATAGACGATATAAAAATAAAGACACTCGGCATGGTGCATGACAAATATCTTAGCCGCGTGATGAAAGAAGGACGGTTTGACCTCGATAGCGCCATAGAGTTGTCGAAATCCAGTCTTCTGGCGAGATGCTTACTGGAAGCCGAAGACGTAGTCTTGAAAAATGACAGTGACTGGAAAACAGAACCTCCTTTCCTGGCAAGTTTTATTTTATTATTTAATTTCAAGAATAAACTGGTCAAGTTGAAAAATATTCAGGGTAATTTTTTTAAGCTTATTTTGAATCGTTCTTAGTATATTGCGGTGGATGTAGCTCAGTCTGGATAGAGCACTAGATTGTGGATCTAGGGGTCGCGGGTTCAAGTCCCGTCATCCACCCCAAACTTTCCTTGCCTGAAATAATCTTTCCATAATTTTTTGATTGTGCTACAATTTAGAAGGATGAAAAATCACAATGGTGTCCTTTACAGGGAGTGGAGATTTGATGCACCAGGGGCAGTGACGCTTCTTGTTCACGGTCTTGGAGGGCATAGCGAAAGATGGCGTTTCCTATCAGAGTTTTTTCTCCAGAATAATATCTCCTCATACGCCGTTGAACTCAAGGGATTCGGAGAGACAGAGGGCCTTAAAGGCCACGCGGA
>JBDRIG010000041.1:0-11027 GCA_043816185.1 Elusimicrobiota bacterium
CTTTATTATTGGTGTCATTTACAAATTTATATTCGTTTATCTCCACCCGTTTAGCGGGAAGGAAGCGTGTCAAAAGATGCTGATTTTTGACAAAGGGGATGCTATTTTCTACTTGACATGCTTTTCCATAGATGATGACAAGTTGTGTCATTGTGGCAAATTATATTTGTTTCACTTTGTCAATATCGGTATATCTCCCAATAAGAACAAGTATATCTCCGTCTTGTAAAATCTCTGAAGCAGGTGGAGCAATAAACAATTCCTCTTTGAAATCAGTTTCACCGTTATCTTTAATATATGGTATTTTTCTTTTAATACCTATAATATGTAGATTATATTTTGCTCTTACGTCAACATCCTTAATCGTCTTATCTATAAATAATTGAGGAACAATAACCTCTGCCATATTATATTCTGGCGAAAGTTCTATTTTTTCTATTATGTTCGGAGATAATAACATTTCTGCAAGTTTTATCCCCATATCTCTTTCAGGAAAAACAATTTTATCAACACCTATTTTCTGAAGAACCTTCGCATGTATATCATCTAAACCTTTAACAACAATGTTTTTAACACCAACTTCTTTTAATATCAAACTAGTAAGAATACTCGCTTCCCTGTTATCGCCGATAGCAATAATAGCAGTATTAAAATCACTAAGACCAAGTTCTCTTATCGATTTTTCATCTGTTGAATCTGCTACTACTGCCTGAGTAATGAATGAAGAAATTTCCTGTATTTTTCGTTCATTCGTGTCTATAGCAAGAACCTGAATGCCTCTTTTTGACAATTCTTTCGCAACAGCAATTCCAAATGTTCCAAGTCCAATAACCGCAATTTGTTCCATAATAACAGCAGCAGATAGTAACACTACTTCGTTAGGTGGCTCATTTACCGACAACCTATTTTATGTTCATGGTCATTGCGAAGTGAGGTCGCCACAGGCGACCGTGGCAATCCCAGCGTTAAAGACGAGATTGCTTCGCTATCGCTCGCAATGACAACAAGGTCGCTCGCAATGACGGACTGAACTTAACGAAATAGTAGTAAGTAATTAGTAATAGCGATTGACTCAAATTAATAAATTTTCGAACCAACATTCGCCACTACAAACCATCTATTCGCTATCTTTTCTCTGCCTCCTTATCCGACTACAACTTTATCTTCAATGTAACGAAATTTTTCTACACCACTTTCATCTATAACAACAGTTGCAATTGTTAAAGGTCCAAGCCTTCCAACAAACATCGTCAATATTATAAGCAACTTACCAAAAGGCGTAAAAAAAGATGAAAATGAAAGTAATGTCCCAGTAGCACTAGATAAACCACAGGTTGCAAATGCTGAAACAACTTCAAAAAGTGTTTTCATGAAGTCCTTACCTTCAATAACTAAAATCAAAAATGTCATTACCAATACAAAAACAAAAGCAAAAAAAGTGAGTATAAATGATTTTTGAACAATTTCAGCAGAAATCCTTCGCTTAAAAATGGAAACATCTTTTCTGCCTTTTAGTGTTGTTTTTATACTCATAAGAACTGTAGCAAACGTCGTTGTTTTTATTCCACCTCCGGTTCCCGATGGAGAAGCACCTATAAACATCAGCCCTATAATTAAAAATAAAATTGGAGCAGTAAGTGCTGAAATATCAATAGTATTAAAACCTGCTGTGCGAGGAGAAACGGATTGAAAATAGGCGGACAATAATTTATCTTTAAACGAAAGAAGCCCAATTGTATTCGGATTATTATTTTCCAACAGAAATATCAGGACAGTGCCTATAACAATAAAAATTATCGTCGTCCAAAACACAACTTTTGTGTGTAAAAGAAATCGCTTCGTTTTTTTGTAAGAATGAACGTCGCTGATAACAATATAACCAATGCCTCCCAAAATTATAAGCGTTGTTATTCCAAGATTTATTACTACGGAACCGACATAATTTGTGAGATTCGGTCCGAAGGTTGAAAAACCGGCGTTGCAAAAAGCGGAAACCGAATGAAAAATTGAATGCCCAAAGCCACTGACAATTCCGAATTCTGGAATCCACTTTATTGAAAGAATTACCGCCCCTATAAATTCAATAAGTAACGTAATTTTTGCAACATAAACTATAAACTTTTTAATTTCATTAAATGAAAATATCTGTATGCCTTCAGCAAACGTAAGTCGATCCTTCAAAGACACTTGTTTACCTATCATAACCACAAATAATGTGGCAAGTGTCATATAGCCCAAACCACCAATTTGAATAAGAAGTAGTATGATTATTTTGCCAAATAATGACCATTGCGTCGCTGTATTTACGACAATAAGTCCTGTAACACAAACAGCAGATGTCGCTGTAAAAAATGCATCAACAAAACTTACACATTGTGATTGAGCAGAACAAACAGGTAATGACAAAATAATGCTTCCAATTAAAATTACACCTGCAAAACCGAATATAAGAATCTGCTGTGAGGATAATTTCATAATTAATTTGCAGCCTGTGTTTCTGAAGAGGTTACTGTCGATGATTGCACTGGCAGGTCTGCTTCGTGTTTATCCGCTGTGGCAGAAACATGGCAGGTAGACTCGTCTGGTGATTGTCTGGTAGGCATTTTTGATTTTGCAATTTCCGCTAACTGCGCGAAATCTTTTGGATGTGAAATGGCAATATCGGCAAGCATTTTTCTATTAAGCGTTATACCAGCTTTTTTAATTCCTGAAATAAATCTACTATACGACAAACCATTAAGACGAGCAGCCGCATTAAGCGTTAAAATCCACTGGCTTTTTTTATCACGCTTTCTTTGAATTCTGCCGACATATGAATGAACCAGTGCCTTGTCCACTCTTTCCGATGCATGTATGTAAACATTTTTGTTGGACAAACGAAATCCCTTTGACTTCTTAAAAAGTCGTTTTTTCCTTCTTCTTGTTACAACTCCACCTTTAATACGCATGTTATTAAAATCAATTATAAACTGAGAATTTAACGCAAAAAATTCTTAATTCTCAATTTGTAATTGCCTCCTTTACAGATACGGTAAAATAGTTTTTATCATCTTTGTGTCAACTTTATTTAACGTTGCTGCTTTTTTCAAATGTCGCATTCTGTTTGGTGACTTCCCTGTAAGAATATGTCGTGCACCTTGTTTTTTTCTCTTAATTTTACCCGTTGCCGTTAGAAAAAATCTCTTTTTGGCGCCACTGTGTGATTTCAATTTTGGCATAGTATCTCCTTTCTAATACAAAATGAGAAAAAAATTCCGAAGAATCAAAAATTTCTGAATGGCCTTCCCGATTTATCAGAACAACTTATTTTTTTTCAGCCGCCAAAATTCGACAGGATTTAACGACGAAATCTGGCGACGAAACATAGCAAGAAACAAATTGCTAAAAACTCACTTAATGGAGCGAGTTCTGACAACTATTTCCCCGCTCGTAAAATCTCATCTTCAGCGGAAAAAAATTTGTTTCCAAACAACTATTTTTTCGGTGAAAGAATTGCACTTATTGAGTTTCCAACCAAGCGTGGAGACGAATCGGGCTGCCCGTATTCACTTACAGCCACAAGAAGACGATTGATTATATCTCCACCCACCGATATATGCTCCCTCTCTCTCCCGAAAAACTGCATCAGTACTTTTACCTTGTTTTTTTCTTCGAGAAACCGTTTGACATGTTTGATCTTTACTTCTAAATCATGCTCACCGATTTTTGGTCTTATCTTTATTTCTTTCAAAACACCAGTTTTATGAACTGTTTTGTTTTTTTTACTTTGAAGATACTTGTATTTTTTGTAATCAATAATTTTACACACTGGCGGGTTTGCCATTGGTGCTATTTCAACAAGATCAACACCAAATTCCCTTGCTAAAGATATTGCTTCCATTATAGATTTTTCTCCAAGTTGCGTTCCGTCCTCACCTACCAAACGAACCCTTGGTGCTCTTATTTGATTATTAATTTTTAAAAAACTTTTTGAAATTTTATATCACCTCCATAACTCAAGCAACTTTGCTGCAAAAATTGCAAACGAAAAACAATTGATAGAAAATTATTTATTACTCATTCTTCTATGTTTTGCTTTTCTACTTTATTACAACCTGCGATACTTCTTCTTCACTTCTCTCTCACGACAAATTTGTCTCTAAGTTTATTTTCAATTTTATTAGCGCATCCTTTGCCGCACTCTGTTGTGCTTCTTTTTTTGATTTACCAAGTCCTGCACCAATTTGCTTTTTTTTAACACTTACCACAACCTTAAATATTTTGTTATGGGCAGGCCCTGTTTCTTCTTTGACGATGTAGGTAGGTGTCATCTTATGTTTTGACTGTATTATTTTTTGTAATTCCGATTTGAAATCCAATAAAACAATTTCTTGTTTGTCTAATAATTCCCAAACAAACTTTTCTGTTATTTTATATCCACTATCTAAAAATATCGCACCTATAATTGCTTCTACCGTATTTGCAAGTATTGACTCTTTGCACCTACCACCAGTTGACTCTTCAGATATGGACATTTTTATAAATTTTCCGAGTTCAAGTTTTTTTGCAATTTCTTGTAAAGCTACACCGCTTACTACAGATGATTTTATTTTAGAAAGATTACCCTCGTCATAACTTGGATATTTGGAGTAAAAATAAATGGCCGCCATTGTGGATAAAACAGCATCGCCTAAAAACTCCATCCGCTCATTAAATTCCTTTAAATCATTTTCTATTGCAAACGATTTGTGCGTTATTGCAATATCTAAAAATTTTGGATCTTTGAATTTTACTTTTATTTTTTTTTGTAATTCATCAAGCATATTTTTTTACCACCAATGTCGCATTGTGTCCACCAAAACCGAGCGAATTAGAAATTGCAGCATTTATTTGTTTTTGCCGTGGTTTGTTAGGCACATAATCAAGATCGCATTCAGGATCAGGAAACTCATAATTTATCGTTGGATGAATAAAACCTCTTTCTATGCACAAAGCTGTCGCAATAAGTTCTACTGCCCCAGCAGCACCCAAAAGGTGACCAGTCATTGATTTTGTCGATGATATTGCAAGTTTTTTTGCATGTTCGCCAAAAATATTTTTTATTGCTATGGTTTCAACTTTATCGTTCAAGTTTGTTGAGGTTCCGTGCGCATTTACATAATCGATGTCTTCTGGTTTAAGTCCCGCATCTTTTATTGCTAATTCTATACATTTTGATGACGCAATGGCGTTTGGTTCAGGTGCTGTAATATGATATGCATCGTCGGTAGCACCATAGCCAGCAAGTTCACAATATATTTTCGCACCGCGCGCAAGTGCATGTTCTTCTGTCTCAAGAATCATTATTCCCGCACCTTCACCCATAACAAAACCATCTCTTTGGGCATCAAAAGGACGCGATGCTTTTTCAGGAGAGTCATTTCTCGTCGAAAGTGCTTTAATCGAACAAAAACCACCAAAACCCAATTGCGTTATTGCCGCTTCACTTCCACCTGCAATTGCGACATCCATATCACCACATCTCATTAAACGTAGTGCGTTACCTACTGAATGCGTAGACGATGCACATGCAGAAGTAATGGAATAATTTGGCCCACGAACACCAAGCATTATCGCAATTTCTCCAGGTGCCATATTTGTAATAAGCATTGGTATAAAAAATGGTGAAATTCTGTCAGCACCCTTTTCAAAAAGAATTTTTGATTGCTCTTCTATCGTCTTAATTCCACCTATGCCGCTTCCAACAATTACTCCACATCTCTCAGGATTTTCTTTCGCAAAATCAATCTTTGAATCCTCCGCCGCTAATTTCGCTGCTGCAACTGCAAACTGAACAAATCTGTCCATTCTTCTAATCTTTTTTTTATCAATATAGTTTTCTGGGTTGAAATCCTTTACTTCACAACCAAATTTGGCTGAAAAATTAGTGGTGTCAAATTTTGTAATCGGCCCTGCTGACGATTTTCCGTCCATCAATGCCTTCCAATATTCATCTTTGCCAATACCGATAGGTGATACCACCCCTACTCCAGTAATTACGACCTTTTTATACATAATTGTTTCCAGAAAAAACATGGATCAAAAAAACAAAAATAAGCGATAAGTGACTTGAATTAAATAAAGACAAAAAAACCTAATTCTTAATTCTTGATTTCTTCTCTATCCTGCTTTTGCATGTGCGTTAATATAATCAATTGCTTGACCAACAGTTGCAATTTTCGATGCTTCTTCATCTGGAATTTCAAGTCCAAATGCTTCTTCAAATGCCATAACAAGTTCAACTGTATCTAAAGAATCGGCACCTAAATCATTTACAAATGATGCTGCCGGTACAACCTTTGCTGCATCCACACTCAACTGCTCGGTCACAATTTGTTTTACCTTCTCTGATACATCTGCCATAATACCCCCTTAAAATCAATTACAAATTAGGAATTAAGAATCGGATTTTTACATTAAATTCTCGATCGCCTTTCTCACATGTACATTCCACCGTTGACGGAAACTATCTCTCCAGTAATATACGATGATTCATCGGTACATAAAAACACAACTACATTTGCAACATCCTGAGGATCTCCTAATCGTGCTAACGGAATTAAATTTGTAAGTTTTTCTTTAGCATCCTGTGGAAGTTTTTCGGTCATGGCCGTTTTTATAAATCCTGGTGCAACAGCATTTACATTTATGTTTCTCGATGCTAATTCTCTGGCCAAAGTTTTCGTCAGTGCAATCACCCCACCTTTCGATGCAGAATAATTCACCTGTCCTGCATTTCCCATCAAACCTACAACTGATGCAATGTTGACAATTTTTCCAGAACGCTGTTTCATCATTACTTTTGCCACTGCTTTTGAACAATTAAAAACACCCTTCAAGTTGATTGCAATAACCTTATCCCAGTCGTCATCGGACATTCTTATTAAAAGATTGTCCCGTGTAATCCCAGCGTTGTTGATCATTATATCAATTTTTCCAAATTTTTCAATAGTTTTCTTAATCATCTCTTCCGTTTCTTGTGAGGAAGAAACATCAACTTTTAATGCAATCGTTTCAACATTTTTATCTTTTAATATCTCCTCCGCAGTTTTTTTTGCAGATTCCTCCATAATATCAACAACCACTATTTTTGCACCCTCATCAGCAAGTTTTTCGGCAATTGCCCTGCCAATTCCCTGTGCCCCACCTGTAACTATTGCCACACTATCTCTTAATTTTTGTTTACACATTTTTTAATATCTCCAATGTTTGATTTAGCGTTGCTTCATTTTCTATATTGAATGTTTTTGTAGTTGATGAAATTTTCTTAATCATTCCAGATATGATATTTTTTGGTCCGATTTCTACAAATGTTTCACAATTATTTGATATTATTTTGTTTATTGAATCAACCCACAGAACAGGCGATGTAATCTGTTTTACAAGTTTCTCTGATATTGTGAAAGCATTGGTTGTAATTTCGGCATCGCAGTTTGTGATTATTGGAAATTTCGGATCTTTGAACACTCCTGCGTAGTTTTTTATTTTCTCTCTCATTTTTTCCCGTGCTTCTTCCATTAAAGATGAATGAAATGCACCTGAAACAACAAGCGGAATTGCCTTTATTTTTTTTGATTTTGCAATTTCTTTCGCTTTGTCTATCGCGGTAATTTCACCTGAAATCACGATTTGTCCTGGCGTATTAAAATTCACTGCTTGACAAATTCCAACGCTACTTGCTTCGGCACAAATTTCCTCAACAATGCTTTTTAATGTGGCGTCGGCACCCAAAATTGCCAACATTACGCCTCTTGTTTTTTTGGATGCCTCATCCATAAATTGTGCTCGCGAATTTATTAATTTTAATCCATCTTCAAATGAAAGAACCTCAGATGCAACAATCGCCGAATATTCGCCAAGTGAATGACCAGCAGTGAAAGATAGTTGATAAGACGATAGGTTGACAAAATGATGAGCGAAAACCCTAAAACAAACAATAGAAGTTACAAAAACAGCTGGTTGAGTATACTTTGTTTGTGTTAATAATTCCAACGGTCCTTCAAAAATAATTTTTTTAATATCATAGTTAAGTATTTCGTTTGCAGTATCAAAAGTTTCTTTTGCAATAGAATATTTATCATAAAATTCTTTTCCCATTCCAATATACTGCGATGCTTGCCCAGGAAAAACAATCGCGATTTTATTCATATATTTTATTCATATAATTACTTCTCTAATTTACCGTTTATAATTTTATAGCGGTTGCACCCCATGTTAATCCACCGCCGAAAGCAACAAGAACCACAATATCACCTTTTTTTACATTTCCTTTGGAAATCGCCTCTTCCAACGCAATAGGTGTTGATGCCGCAGATGTATTTCCGTATTTCTGTATGTTCACAAAAACTTTATCTATCGGTATATCCAATTGTTTTGCCACTGCTTCTATTATTCTAATATTTGCCTGATGAGGAATTAAAAGTTTTACATCATCGCAACTAATTTTTGCAAGTTCAATAGCTTTTTTTGTTGCATCAGCCATCGTCCTAACCGCAATCTTGAAGGTTTTATTACCTTCCATTTTCATATAATGAAGCCGCTCTTCAATCGTCTTTTGCGTTGCAGGATTTCTTGAACCACCACCGGGCATCATAAGTAAATCGTTATAATTGCCGTTGGCACCCAAATAAGTAGAAAGTATATCACTGGTTGAATTTGTTTTTTTTAATATTACTGCTCCTGCTCCGTCACCAAGCAGCACACAAACATTTCTATCTGTCCAATCAATTATGCTCGACAGTTTTTCTGCACCTATTACCATAACTGTTTTATACATATTAGAATCGATAAAAGATTTTGCAATTGTAATTCCATAAACGAAACCCGAGCAAGCAGCAGAAATATCAAACGCTATCGCCTTGTTAACACCTATTCCTTTTTGAACAAAACACGCTGTTGACGGAAAAAACATATCTGGTGTGATTGTAGCGACGATTATTGCATCTAAATCCTGTGCCGAAATTTTTGCTTTTTTTAGTGCTTTTTTAGCGGCATCTATAGCTAAATCGGATGTGGCATCGGCGTCTCTTGCAATTCGTCTTTCTTTAATTCCCGTCCTTGTTGCTATCCATTCATTCGATGTTTCAACTATTTTTTCTAACTCACTATTAGTTAAAATTTTTTCAGGAAGACACGAGCCAATACCTATAATTTCAATTCCCATTTTTGTTTCCTCAATTTACTTGTTTGTCGATAGAACAGGTCAAATGATTAATTTTAGCAATTTCTTTTTTTATATCTTCAACTATGTTATTTTTTGCCGATTCAATACACAATTTTATTCCATTTTTTATTGCCTTTGCGTTTGAAGAACCATGTCCAATAATACACGCACCGTTGATACCCAGAAGCGGCGCACCACCATATTCGTCGTAATCAATTTTCTTTTTAATGTGCTTAAATACACTTTTTAATATAAATGCTGCTGTCATAACGCGAATGGGACTTTTTTTCATTTCATTTTTAATAAGTTGAACGAAAAATTCACTAATACCCTCGCTTAACTTTAAGACAACATTACCAACAAAACCATCACAAACAACTACATCCGCATTCCCTTTTGGTATATCTCGACCCTCTACATTTCCAAAAAAATTTAGTCCAGATTCTTTAATAAGTTTATATGTTGCTATTGTTAATTCATTGCCTTTTGATTGCTCTTCGCCTATAGATAAAAGCCCTATTTTTGGTTTTTCTACTTTGAAAAGATTTTTGTAGTACACTGAACCCATTACAGCAAATTGTAAAAGATTTTTTGGTTTTGAATCAACATTTGCACCAATATCAATTAAAACACATGGATTTGTTAGCGTCGGAAATATCGTAGCAATTGCTGGTCTTGAAACACCTTCTATTCGTTTTAGTATCATAAGGGCAGCTGCGTTTATTGCCCCTGAATTTCCCGCTGAAAAAAATCCATCTGCGAGACCGTCAGCAATAAGTTTTATGCTTTTTACAATTGATGAATTTGGTTTTAATCTTACCGCATCAACAGGCGAATCACTCATCACTATAACTTCTGGTGCATGAATTATTTTTATTGGTAGATTTTGAATGTTTTTGTATTTTTTCAATTCATTTTTTATTTGGTATTCATCGCCAACCAATAATATTTCTTCATTGAATTTTCTTGCTATATCTATAGCACCCTCAACAACTGTGAACGGTGCGTTGTCACCACCCATTACATCAACAGCTATTTTCATTTAGATCTTACTCCACTAATTCTTATTTCAATGCTTACCTGCTTTACGCAGGAAAGGTTGGATTTATAAATTATTTGCTTTTTTGCTCTTCTTTTGATTTCTTCTGTTTGATTTTTACAACCGATACGGTATTGTAAAATCCACACTTCGGACACACATGGTGAGGAAGTTTTGGCGATTTACATTGTGAACACAATTCTAAATTTTTTGCCTCAATCTTCCAATTTGCCCTTCTTTTGTTCTGTCGAGACGTCGAATGCCTTCTTTTTGGGTTTGCCATAAATTATTTCTCCTTTCAAAATTAAATCTACCAATATTTTGTTCTACGGAACAATTGGCTACCGCTCAACGGCATCTGTTGCTACCAATATGTCATTCCTAACGAAATTTTTGATTTGTCTGTAATTTTTATTGCCTAGTTCTTAATCCCACTTTTTCATTCTACTTTTTTTGAAATGATTGTCAACCGTTTGTATAGGTTTTGTCGCTTAAGAATTAAAAGTGCACACTTTTTAAATGATTTAAAAATTAAATCTGCACACCACAAAGTAAGTTGTTATCATACAAACTGTCGTTGCGAGAGTCAATTTATCGACTCGTGGCAATCTCTGTGTTGAAGACAAATCGAGATTGCTTCGTTGTCCCGATTGCATCGGGACTTCCCGCAATGGTATAATGGAAAAGCAAGCTTCCTTCCGGGGAGGTCATAAAGTAACGCATAAAAGCGCAGACCTTTTGTGATCTTTTCAAACGATCAAAAGTGGTGTATAATATATACACCGGACTTTAACCCCGGTAAGGAGG
>JBDRIG010000042.1:0-16867 GCA_043816185.1 Elusimicrobiota bacterium
GCGAGGGAAAGATTTTTGAAGAGCCTCGATTTGCGACTTATTCGTTCCAGGAGCAAATCGCAGAGCGAGTTCTAACGAGCGTCTCAAAAAAATCTGTTCCCGAGCGACCTTCACCTTATGACTTTTAGCGGTGCGAGTGAGAGCCCGCCCTCAAAGGTGAGGCGTTTCCGCGAAGCAATTCCCGAACGACTATTCTTCCAAAAAAGATATAATTTTTTTTATTTCTTCGGTTAAAATTTTATTTTCAGTATCTATTACTCCGCGATTTTTTTCTAATTTAGTATTGTAAGGTATGAACAAAGTGATATTTTCGGAAAATTTATCTACAATAAAATCTCTATCCTTATCGTTATGGATTTTATTCGCAATTATTAAAACTTTTTTTATATTCAGTTGTTTGGCAAGCGTCAGAATTTTTTTTGTCGTTTCAATACTTGAAAACGATGGCTCCGTTACTATCAGCATTACATCAACAAATGAAGCGGTACCACGAGACAAATGTTCAATACCTGCTTCCATATCCATAACAACAACTTCTTTTTCCTTTAACAGTAGATTAGAAATCAACGACTTAACAAATGCGTTTTCTGGACAAAAACACCCTCCCATGGCTGGCTTAAACTTTCCCATTGCCATCAGATGGATTCCATTATGTTTAACAGAAAATTTTTCAGGTATATCGTGGACATCTGGATTCATCTTAAAAAAAGGAGTTGCAAATCCATTATTTTTTGTAATGGTTCGTTCCTGAATGATTTCTTTAAGTTCTGTAATTGTCTGTAGTTTTTCTGGATAAGGGTAGCCCAGAATTGTTGCAAGATTGGCATCGGGATCGCAATCAATAAGCCAAACATCGTTTCCTTTCTGACTTAAAAAAATAGATATAGTAGCAGCAATAGTTGATTTTCCGACGCCACCTTTTCCCGTTACAGCAATTTTATTCATCCCGTATCCCGTTTTTTTTCTCTTTTTCGTTTTTACTATTTTTTATACACGAAATATCTCATTTTGTAGTTGATTTTAATAAACCAACAGTTACTTGTCAGCACTATTAGATCATCTCCAATCTAAGTAGATTTGTTTATAGTGGAAGAAGTTCATTTGAATAACAATCTCTTTGCAATGAGCCATCCGATTAAAATAATAGCTTCCAGCAAAATGCAAAACACGCCCGATGATTTACATAGTTTATTTTCATAGACATAGAGTAGTGGTGGGAGAGCTAAAACTAAAAGCAACAAATTCGTTTCATTTTTAAGAACCTTGTTCCAATTAAATAATCTATCTGGCTTTTTAAATTTTCGTAGTCTTGCAAGAAATACTGGAACAGATTTTTTGTAGTTATCATATACGGTACCAAACTTATTTGATAGGTATGCTTCTTCTGCCTTTATTATGAAAAAATATTCAATTATAAAAAAAGCGATGATAGTAGTAAAAAAACATGTTTCCCACCACATTATCGTCAGTCCAAGCCACATTAAAAAATTTGCAAGATAAAGTGGATTTTTGCAAACCTGATACATTCCGTCTGTAACAAGTTGTTCTACATCTATATTTGTCCCACGGCCACTGGTTCCAGGTTTTTTGTAACCAATAACTAAAACTCTTATAAAAAAACCGAACAGAGCAAGTGTAAACCCAAAAATATCAAAAAAAATGTCTGCAATTTTTGAACCAAAAGATATTTGTGGTTTTGTAAAAATTATTAGAATTGCTAAAATTGGAACAAAAAAATAACTTCTATATTTAAATAAAATATTTCCAAAAACAATTGTCCAACGTTGCTTTTTCATATCATTTTTCATGTTAAAATTCCTTACAAAAAAATCACAACACAATACTTTTTCTTCTTAATGCATAGCACTGTAGATTTACCGCTACAGGAAGCGATGTGATATGTGTTGATTTAACCTCAATTAAAACGGAAAGAGCAGTTGTTGTACCGCCAATTGCCATTGAGCCAAGCCCTGTTTTATTTATTTTCAACAAGATTTTATCTTCCAGTTTTCGATAAAATTTTTTTGGATTTTTAGAATCCAATTTTCTTAAAAGTGCTTTTTTGGCAAGAAGTCCGACAGTATCGAAAGTTCCTCCAAGTCCTATACCAACAATAATTGGTGGGCAAGCATTTGCGCCAGCATTTTTTACTGTTTCAATTATAAAATTTATAATATCATTAATTGTCGATGATGGTGTAAACATTTTCAGTTGCGACATATTTTCTGCACCACCACCTTTGACAAGAACCGAAATTTTTAACTTATCTCCAGCGACAATTTCTGTATGTATGATTGCGGGTGTATTGTCGTTGGTATTTTTTCTTTCAAGTGGGTCGAAAACTATTGAGTTTCTTAGATATCCTTTTTTGTATGCTTGTCTTACACCTTCATTTATTGTATCAATTAAATTACCGCCAAAAATTTGAATATCTTGACCGACTTCTAAAAAAACAACTGCTGTGCCTGTATCCTGACAAAGCGGAATTTTTTCTCGGCAAGCAATTTTTTCATTTTCGAGAATTTGTTTTAAAATTTTTTTTGCCCGCGGATTTTTTTCTTTGCTATATGCGGTTTTTATTTTTTGTAAAACATCACGAGGCATTGAAAAATTTGCATCAAGCAAAAGCGTTTTCACCGTTTCAATAATTTTTTCAGTCGATATTTTACGCATCTAAATATTCCTCATCAAATACATTCCCTCTATTAAGAATACATTTTGGATCAAGTACTTTTTTTACACAAGCCATCTGCCTTATTCCATCTTTTCCGTACATAATTTCTAAATATTGATGTTTGATTTTTCCGATTCCATGTTCTGCGGAGACGGTTCCACCAAGCGAAACAGCTTTTTTAGCAAAGCATAAATGAAGTTCTTTGGCCTTTAAAAATTCTTTATTATCCTTTGGCAAAATATTCATATGGAGATGATTTTCACCAATATGACCAAATATTGTGTACTGCAATTTTGAGAGCTCAAGTTCTGATTTATAATATGAAAACATTTCTAAAAATTTTTCATCTGGTACCGCAATATCAGCAGAAATTTTATGAATTATAGGATATTTTTGTTTTGTTTTGGCAAGAGTTTCATTTATAGTTTCAGGTATAGCATATCTAATTTGTCTTATTTTTTCAACATCTTTTTTTTCAAAGCCACCCCAAGTATTGTCCATCGATGAACCATTTTTTTTAAGAAGTGTTTCTATTTCAGAAAAAATCTTTTCTAAATTGCTATCAGCATATTCGGTTTCAAAAAAAATTGCTGATTTTTTATCTTCTGGTAAATTGGTCACCTTAGGCCTCAAAAGTTCAAATGCACCTTTGTCAAAATATTCAAAAACTATTGCCGACGTGAGTATTTTTTTGCATTCTAAAAAAAAGTTTATGGCATTTTGCTCTTCCGGAAAAAAAGCAAGCAATGTCATTATATTTTCATGTTTTTTTGTTATCGCAAGTTCTACCTCGGTTATTATTCCAAGTGTTCCTTCACTTCCAATAAATAAATCTATTAAGTCCATATTTTCTTTTGCGTAATAACCTGCTGCGTTTTTTACAGATGGCATTTTGTATTGAGGAATTTTAATTTTTTTTATGTTACCGCCCGATAATTTTATTTCTAAATCATAATTAAAAGCAAAAACTTTATCTCTTTCGATTGATAAAATATTACCATCTGCTAAAACAATTCGCAAAGAACGAACCCAGTTTCTCGTTGAGCCGTACTTAAAACTTCTTTCACCAGAGGCATTTGTTGAAACGGTTCCACCAATTTTTGCAGTTGATTCAGTAACATCAACAGGATAGAAGTATTTCTCGGTAAGATTTTTTTCGTTTTCTAAAAATTTATAAAGTTCATCAAGTGAAACTCCGCTTTGCAAATAAATGCGGTATTCGTCGTTAATTTTTTTTACACCGAGAATTTTATTAAATTTTTCAAGTGATATCAAGGCACCTTTTAATGGTACTGCACCTCCAACAACACCTGTTTTACCATTTGAAATTGTAACAGGAATATTCTTATCAGAACAGAACTTTAAAAATTCGCAAATATCATTTTCATTTTCGGGAAAAGCAAGATATTCGACATTGCCAAATGAAAATTTCGATTCATCTTGTAAATATGTTAAGAAATCTGAAATAATATTTTCTTTGCCCTCAATAATTCTCATAATAGTTTTATTAAAAAGTTTGGATTATCTACGACTGCAACTGTTTTATTGCCAAGATATTTTTTAATCCACGACTTTAATCGTTTTTTTATTGTTTCAGATTTATTACCCCAAAAAACGAAAGGCAAAAATTTGTAATCCTGGTTTTGTATTCCGTCTTGAATTATATGTAGATTTTCCCAACCAACAAAATGCAATACTTGGAAAAGATCGACGGGTTTTTGTTTGCCGATTTTAAAATCTTTTTTCACAATATCAACTATAGTGGCAAGTGCTTTTTTAATTCCATATGATTTATCGTCATAATTATTTAGCTCACTCATGCCTATTTCCATAAGATTTTTAAACTCTTCATTACCCCAACCTTGATCACATGGTGCGATATTTAAAATGATACCCTCTTTTTTAACAGCATGGTATGCACAATGGGTTGCCTTGCCCATCTGATAAAGATTTACTCCCCAATGACTTGCGCCAGATATTACTATATCAGCACGTTCTTTTATATTTACAGTCCAAACATTTTTAAGAATATTGGCAGTTTTTCGATGACTTTCAAATATTTCACCACCTGAAAGATTTACTAAATCACCGTCGGTATCAATAATTGATGCTATTGCATAAATTTGTCGTTTATTTTTTTTTAGTGCCTCAACAATTGTTTTTACAATTTTTTTCTTCGTCTCAAAAACAGGATTACCGTCCATATTTCCCAAATCTACTTTATGCGCGAATCCATGATTGCCAAACATTTTCAAGTGTTCGAAGGTAATCGTGTTAATATCGCAAATTCCAGGGCACAATGCTTTTGGTCCTCCAGCAACGCCAGCAAAATAATGGTTCTCTACATCCGTCAATGGAATCACAATATCTGAATTAAAAACTGTTTCGTTAATTTTTACTGTTAAGCCATCAATCTTGCCTACTTCAACATTGTTTTCCCTGCATTTGTGAATCACGTAATTAATTCTGCTAACGTGACCGAATATTTTGTTTCCAAGGATTTTTTTAAGTTCGTCGGTGGTAGATGGGCGATGAGTGCCAGTTGCGATTACAACTTTTATTTTTTCTGATGGTATTTTGTATTTTACTGTAAGTTTTTCAATTAAAATCGGAAGAAGAAGTCGCGTGTGAGTGTTTGGTCTATCGTGGTCATCAACTATTATTGACAAATTTCCACCAACATAATTTTTTTTTACAAGAACACTTAATGGTTTCTGATTGCCAACAGGTTCCTCGAGTATTTCTGAAAGTTTTTGTTCAACATTTTTTATAACTGGTAATTTTTTAGGAAGAATTAAAGGCAGGAATTGTCCATTATCAATAACTTTTTGAGGAATGAAGTCAGATAAAACTTTTTTACCATAATGAATAGTTATGTTTTTAGATTTAATCACGAGGTTTATTTTTTCAGAGGCTTGTTTTTTTTATCAAGGAAAACAAGTGTTGGTTTATATTTTTTTGCCTTTTCTTCTTCAACAAATTCTGTTGAAATAATTATGAGTTCGTCGCCAATTTCACCAAGGCGAGCAGCACCACCATTTAGCTCTATACATCCAGAATTTTTTTTACCTTCAAGTACATATGTCTCAAATCGTGCACCAGTGGTTTTATTAACAACCAACACAATTTCATAAGGATAGATATTTGCAAGATCCATAAGTTTTCTGTCAATTTTTATTGAGCCAAGATAATTCAGATTTTTGCTTGTAATTTTTGCTAACTGTATTTTTGATTTTGCCATTATTCTAGACATTTTTTTTCACCTCGTAGACAGTATTTATCACCACTTCGTTGAGTTCAGTTGGTCATCTATGGAAAAGCATGCCAAGTAGAAAATCGGTTGTCAATAAATGAGTCACTTAACGAAGTAGTGGTAACTATCTTAACTTCCAGTTTCTCTCGTTCAATTTGCTACGTTCAAATATTCCTTTTCTTTGAATCCTTCGAGATGTACAGAGATGATTTTAGAAACGCCAGGTTCTTCCATCGTCACACCATATAAAGCATTCGCCGATTCCATTGTGCGTTTGTTGTGTGTTATTATAAGGAATTGAGATGTTTTAGCGAATTCTTTAAGCATTCTTGTAAATCTCAGCACATTTGCTTCGTCAAGTTGACCGTCAATTTCATCAAGTATACAAAATGGAGCAGGTTTTATTAGATATATAGCGAAAAGAATTGCTATTGCAGTAAGTGATTTTTCTCCGCCAGAAAGGAGTGATATATGTTGGAGTTTTTTCCCAGGCGGTTGCGCTATAATGTCAATTCCAGTTTCTAGTAGATTTCCTTCATCGATAAAAAACAAATCTGCTTGTCCCCCTTCAAACAATTGGGTAAATATACTCTTAAAATTTTCGCGAACCTGTACAAACGTTTTCTGAAAATTATGACGGGTAGTAATATTAATTTTGTTTATTGCGTTGTGCAAATCTTCACGCGCTTTTTCAAGATCATCTTTTTGTTTCATTAAAAAATTATATCGTTGTTCCAATTGCTCATATTCTTCTGGTGCTGCAAGATTTACCGCTCCAAGAATATCTATTTTCTTTTTTAGTTTTTCAACTTCTTGATATTCTAATTGTACCTCTTTGTAACTATTGACGGCATCTTCAATTGCAATTTCTTTTTCTTCTTTCATTCGGCTTTCAATTTGTCTCATTTCCGAAGTGGTGCTTGAAATAGTTTTTTCGATTGTGCGAATTTCATCTTGAAGAATTCCTTGTTTCATCCGATGGCTTTTTAAGATATTTTCAAGTTCAATTATTTTATTTTTGACTCCATCACGTTTTTTTTCAATATTTTTAATAACATCATCCGCAATATCTTTTGAAACAACGATTTCATTTATTTGGAATGTTGAGTCAAATATTATTTTCTCCATAACGGCAATTTTTTTTATAGAATCATTTAGATATTTATTTGCTCTCTCAATTTTTTCTGACACGTATTGAAAAGCACCATTAGTTGTTTCGATTTTTTCCTTAATGTTTTCCAATTGAGAATTTTTGACTGAAAAATCTACCTGTGCATTTGTGAGATCACAATCTAACAATTCTCGTTCCGATTGAAGTTCTTTTATGTGATTATTCAATTGAGAAAATTCAATTTTTGCTGAATTTTCCTGTTCATTAATTTTAGATATTCGTTCTGTAAATAGTACTATTTCTGATTCTTTTTCAGTTTTCTGATTTTTTAGATTTTCATATTCGCAGGATAAGATTGATGAATAATTAACCGATGTTTTTAATGACTCTTCTGTCATAGCAAGTTCGGTTGTAATTTGGATTAGTTCAGAATTTTGTGTTTCAGTAGAGGTAATAGTGTTAGTTAGTTCCGTATCAATTGAACTAATTTCGTTTTGGTAATTTTTTATCGACTCAATTAAACTATTAATTTCATCGTTTATAGTTGCAGTTTTATTTTTAAAACAGTTTATTTCTATTGATGTTTTCAGACCATTTTTTGGCCAATTTTTTATAACCCCGCCAGTCACTATACCTCGATTATAGATATTGTCATTTTTTATTATCACATCGTTTACTAAAAACTCAATAATTTTTTTGAATTTTGTGTCGCAATCAATAAGGTCAGCAATTTTTTTATTGTGTTCTTCAAGATTATTCGCTTCATCCAGAACAACACTTTTATTTTCAATAACAGTGTCAATTTGCAATCTTTCAATTTCCGACATTATCAAAAATGTTGCCCAGCCATAATTTTTGGTTTTTAACCAATCTATGACTTCAGTTGCTGTACTTTCAGTATCGCAAATAAGATAATCACTTTTTTCACCAATTGCCATCTGAACAGCGGAAATGTTCTCATCGCACACAGAAATAACATCACACACTGTTCCATAGACTCGCCCTTCGAATGTTTCTTTTATTTTTTGATTAAGTTCATAATTTGAGTTTTGTATAAGTGCTTCAGTTTGTGCGGTCAACTGTGCAGCCAATTCTTTTTTTGAGAAAAGTTCGTTTTGGTTTTTTTCTATATTTGTGTGCAATTGATTTTTTTTATCTACCAAGTTTTTGTTTTTCTTTTTTAATTCGTCGATGGTTAAATTAATGCCATTGATTTTTTCTCTAAGTCCGTTTATAATTTTTTCCTGCTCCATTTTTTTAGTTAAAGTTTCTTGTTCTTGAATTTTTTGTTTTTCGATGTGACTATTCATCTCTTTAATATCTGAATCAATAGAGGTTTTTCTGTTGTGAAATTCAGATAATTCTGTTGCGGTAGTAAAAATTAGTTGCCTTAAATTTTCGATACGCAAATTTAAATCCACAATTTCTAAGTTTAATTTATTTTTTTGTTCAGTTTTTTTGGCGAGTGTTTCAGCTAATATTGGAACGATTTTCTCGATGTTGTCAAGTTCACTTCTAACGAGAGATAGTTCATTTTCATAATTATTTTTACCAATTTGCCCTTGTTTAATTTCCTGTTCTAATTCGGAATTTCTTGCGAGATTTTCCGTAATGGTAGTTTTTGCAGAGAGTATCCGCTCGTTTAATATTGCAATAGATGATTCAATTTTGTTTGTTTGTGTACGTTTTGATATGAGTTCATCCTCAGTTAGTGTTAGTGTAATTTTTAATTCCGAGTAATTAGTATCTAATTTATCTATTTCAAGAGAGATATCCGAATATTTTTCATTTATTTTTTTAAGTTCTTTTGATTTCGTTGAGTTGGTTTCTTTAATTTCAAGATATTTTTTTACAAGAGAATTTACTTCGTGGGTTTTTAGTTCTGATAGATATTTTTGATACTGTCTTGCCTTTCTTGCCTGTGTATCAAGTTTACTTTTTTGGTTTTCGAGTTCCAACAAAATATCATTCAATCGCAACATATCCTGCCCAACTTTCTCAAGTTTTTTAAGTGCCTCTTCTCGTTTTGATTTGTATTTTGAGACGCCAGCAACTTCTTCAAAGATGCATCTTCTCTCTTGTGGCTTTGATTGCAAAATAAAATCAATTTCCCCTTGTTCCATTATTGAATATGAATTTGTTCCAAGTCCTGTGTCAAGAAAGAGATCTTTTATATCTTTTAGGCGAACAGGAATTTTATTTAATTGATATTCCGATTCGCCTGTCCTGAAAAGCCGTCGAGCGATAGATATTTCCGAGTAATCAATAGGAAGTACGTTTTTTGAATTATCAAATGCAATCATTATTTCTGAAATAGAAGTTGGTGATCTTTCTGACGTGCCATTGAAAATAACATCTTCCATTTTTGTTCCTCGTAATGATTTTGCCGATTGCTCGCCAAGGACCCATTTTATGGCATCTGTGATGTTTGTTTTTCCACAGCCGTTGGGTCCAACAATTGCTGTAATGCCTTCTCCAAAATTAAGAACAGTTTTATCTGCAAATGATTTAAATCCGCTTAATTCAATTGTTTTTAGGTGCATTTTATTTTACCTGAATGCTAAATCTGTCGCTCGAATAGACCAAAATCCGATACTCGAAGCCGAAGCGACTAAACGATTATTCGAAGCAACCAGAAGCGTGCCGAATATTTATAAAAATTTTGCCAATTAGTTAGGCTGTGTTGCAATAACAAAATGTCTGTCATCTATGGAAAAGCACTGAGATTGCCACGAGCCAATAAATCGGCTCTCACAACGACCAAAAGCAGAGTTACGACACAGCCTCAATGCCTTGCCAGTTAGTGCTTAGCCTAATTTTATCATTTTTACATTTTTAATTTCTGGCAGGTTTTTAATTTCAGACAAGACATTATTATCTATTTGATTATCAACATTTACAATGGTAATTGCATCGCTGCCAGCGGCTTTCCTACCAAGTTCCAGTGACGCTATATTTATGGAGTTTTTGCCAAGTATTGTTCCAACCTTGCCAACAACACCAGGTTTATCTACATTGGTGAAAATAAGAATATTTTCCGATGGCTCAATATCAACATAGTAATCGTTAATTTTTACTATTCGAATAACTTTTTTTCCAAAAACAGTTCCCGCAATAATATTTTCAGCATTTTCCGTTTTCAGTTTTAGGACGATAAGGTTCGTAAAATTTGTTGTTTCAGATGTTCTTGTTTCTGAAATTTTTATGCCTTTTTCTTGTGCAATAAGTGATGCATTTATAAAGTTAAGTGTATTCGCATCGCTAATCTGTTCAAGCGTTCCTTTAATAGCAGCAATCGTCAGAGGTGCTAAGTCGTATTTTGTAACTTCACCAGAATAATTAATCTCTATCGACGAGATTCGTCCGTCGCTAAATTGTGATGCAAAAGAGCCTAATTTTTCTGAAAGCGTAATATAAGGTTGCATTTTTTGAAGTATGTCAGACGGAATAAATGGAAAATTAATCGCATTTCTTATTGTGCCATTTGTAAAAAATTCAGCAAGTTGATTTGAGATTTCAACCGAAACATTTGTTTGGGCTTCCTCAGTTGACGCACCTAAATGCGGAGTCAGTATTACATTATTTATTTCAAAAAACGGCGATTCTTGAAGTGGTTCTTTTTCGAACACATCCAAAGCGGCGCCCTTCACCTTGCCTGACTTTAAGGCATCGACAAGTGCTTTTTCATCTATAAGCCCACCGCGACCGCAATTTATTATTCTAACGCCATCTTTCATTTTCCCGATTGTTTCTGCATTTATAATATTTTTTGTCTGCTCGGTTTTAGGAGTGTGAATTGTTATATAGTCGGAATTTTTAAAAAGTTCATCTAATGATACGGATTCTACTCCAAGTTGTACCGCTCGTTCTTTTGAGACAAACGGGTCATAAACAACTACTTTCGTACCAAATGCTAATAACCGTTTTGAAACTTCAACACCTATTTTCCCCAATCCGATAATTCCAACGGTCTTTCCGAAGACCTCTACGCCAACAAACTCTTTTTTCTTCCACTCATGTCTTTTTAACGATGCGTTTGCTTGCGGAATATTTCTGGACATGGATAGAAGCATTGAAACAGTATGCTCAGCAGCAGAAATTGTATTTCCGCCAGGGACATTCATCACAACAATCCCTTTTTTTGACGCCTCTTTGACATCTATATTGTCCACACCTGTTCCCGCACGGCCGATAATTTTTAATTTTTTTGCTGCATCTAAAATTTCTTTCGTAGCTTTTGTTTCGCTTCTTACTAACAGCCCGTCATACTCGCCGATAATCTGTAAAAGTTCTTCCGGCTTAAGCCCAGTTTTTACATCAACTGAAAACTCCGGATTTTTCTTAAGAATTTCCACACCCTCATTTGCCAATGGATCGGAAACAAGTATTTTTTTCATCACAGCCTCCGTTTAATGTCTGCTAATGCTCAACTACATTGGGTGATTATACAAAAAATTGTAAGGATTTTCAAGCAAAAAAAAAGCGGCAAGTTTTTCTCTTCCGATGAAGTTCCCTTGAATAAAGGAGTTCTTCAAACATCAGACAACAAGCCACTTTCTTATTACAAACCTATTTTTACAGAAATTCCCCAACTTGAGATTGCCACGACCCGATGTGCCATCGAGTCTCGCGGAGCGTAGCGACCGAAGCAATCTCTAATTACCATTGTGATACAAGTTGGGGAACTTCTGCTATTTTTATTCTATTTCCTGCTTTTTACAAAACTTATCCTACGCAATTCGGCGAATTCAACCATTTATAGCACAGCAGATTTTCAATCATGCGTTGCGATAATACATTGAACTTGTTTTGTGCTAACACAATTGAACTTGTTATTTATTTTTTAGTAAACAAATAGCATTTCTCTGTATTTCGGAAGAATCCAGTGCTCATCTCCTGTGCATTCTTCAAGAGCATCAACCGTCTCTCTTAAATTGTACATTAAAGGAACTATTTCGTTGCAATAGAAGTCTGCCTTTTTGCCTTCATTTTCTATTTTTTCTTTCTTATCAAGTACGGATTGAAGTTTTTCTGTTTTTTCATAGAGTTCCACAACAAGTTTTGAATATGTAGAAACTATGTCAGATTCTTTTTTCAATACATTAGCATCAATTCCCTTGATAGAACTTAAATTTTTTACCGACTCTGCAAGAACATTTTGATATTTAATTACACCTGGAGCTACAAGTGTTTTTGCCATCATCAATGCGGTCTCTGCCTCTATATTTACAACTTTTATATATTGCTCTACCAAAATCGTGTAAATCGATTCTATCTCAGCTTCACTTAGGACATTTAATTTTACGAAAGCATCCTTGTTCTTTTTGGATATAATATCTTTCAGCGATTCGGGTGTAGTTTTTTTATTTGGCAATCCGCGTTTTTTTGCTTCTTTTTCCCACGCAAGATCATAATTGTTTCCCTCAAATCTTATCGGTTTTGTTTCGGTTATTATAGGAGTAATTGTTTTCAATATCGCTTTATTGAAATTTTTTTCAGTTTTCAGATTATTCTCTATTTCGCTATATATTTCATTTAAAATATTGGTGACAATAACGTTTAATGTATAATTTGCCATCGCAATAGAATGTGATGAGCCTACTGCTCTAAACTCAAACTTATTTCCTGTAAACGCAAATGGAGAAGTTCTATTTCTATCGCTATTGTCTTTACTTATCGCTGGTAATTTAGTGATGCCGAGATCTATAATCGCTTTATCACTGTAATCTGCCTTTTTATTTTTTTCCAAATTATCTAAAATTTCCGTGAGTTGTTCTCCAAGAAATATGGAAATTATTGCTGGCGGTGCTTCATTGGCACCTAATCTGTGATCATTGCCAGCGGATGCTACAGTTGCCCGCAACAAATCGGAGTATTTATAAACGGCTTTCATTATTGCTATCAGAAAAGTTAAAAACTGCAAATTTGCATGAGGCGTTTTGCCTGGCTCAAGTAGATTATTGCCGTCGGAATCCGCCATAGACCAGTTGTTATGTTTTCCCGAACCATTTATGCCCAAGAATGGTTTCTCGTGCAATAATATAGCAAGATTATGTCTGCTTGCAACCTTCTTTAATGTTTCCATTATTATTTGGTTATGGTCGGTGGCAACATTACTATCTTCAAACAGAGGCGCTATTTCAAACTGTGCTGGAGCAACTTCATTGTGTCTTGTTTTTACTGGAATTCCGAATTTAAAAAGTTCTAATTCTAAGTCATGCATAAACGCAAGAATTCTTTCTCGAATACTGCCAAAATAATGATCTTCCATTTCCTGACCTTTTGGCGGTTTCGCACCAAACAGTGTTCTACCCGTTATTATTAAATCAGGCCTTCTATTATAATATGCTTTGTCAACCAGAAAATATTCCTGTTCTGGGCCCATAGTTGTGTAAACCCTGTTTATTTTTTTATTTCCAAAAAGATGTAATATTTTTACAGCGACTTCGCTTAATCTGTCCATCGAACGAAGAAGCGGCGCTTTCTTATCTAAAGATTCGCCGGTGTATGATAAAAATACACATGGAATACAAAGTGTTGTACCATTGACAGATTCAACCAAAAATGCCGGCGAGGTAGGATCCCACGCAGTATAACCTCTTGCTTCAAACGTGCTTCTTAATCCACCGCTTGGAAACGAAGAAGCATCTGGTTCACCCTGTATAAGGTTGCTTCCTGAAAATTTTTCTATGACTTTACCGTCTTTGCCGAAACTCAGAAAACTATCGTGTTTTTCAGCCGTCAAACCAGTCATTGGATGGAACCAATGTGTAAAATGTGTCGCACCTCTGCCTATTGCCCATTCTTTCAAACCCTGTGCAACTTCTTCCGCCAATGTAGGTTCAACTCTTCCGCCTTCTCTGATTATTTTTTTTAACGCTTCGTAGGTTTTATATGGCAAGTGTTTTTTCATCGCCTCGTCATTAAAAGAGTTAATCCCATATATTTCCGAGATTGGTTTCCCTTTCATTTCCGGGCTAATTGTCTGGCACAAATTTCTCTGGTTTGTGATTTCTGAAATTATCTGTTCTCTGTATGACATAGTTTTATCCTCCATGCAAGGCAATACCGACAAAGACTCATGAAACGTATGTCGTATGTTGTATGTCGTGAAGTTATTGCGAGGGAGTCCCGACACAAGAGTCGGGATAAACTCCGTGACCGAAGCAATCCCGCTTGTCGTCATTGAGACTGTCGCAATGAGCTAAAAAGTTGCATTTTTATAGAAGAAAGCAACTGATGGTAAAATATGGTACTGCAATCCAACACTAGATGGTAAAAGATGGATTACGACACAGTCTGAATAATATGCTTTTATTTTTTCAACCGTCGTTATTATACTTATGCTTGTAGAAATGTCAACTTTTTTCTATTTTTATAGACCCAATATCGGATTCGGGCGTCATCAACATCACAAGACCAGCCGATATTAAAACAAAAGCAACATCTCCAGAATTCATATTCCCTCCCAAATTTTTCCTCCAAATAAAAAATCCCCATACCGTCTTTGCTATGGAGACCGCTCTGTCCTTTGGAAAAATTACAAACTATTTTTCAGTAGTAGCCGACTTGTAGCCGATGACCAAGCATCGGCTACAAGTCTCTATAGGTGAATAACTATCTTAACTATTTTTTACACGATACCAGAAGCAATCATCGCTTTTGCAACCTTTACAAACCCAGCTATATTAGCACCAGCAAGGTAATCTCCCTTTTTTCCATATGACTCTGATGCATCTAAACAAGATTTATGAATACTTCTCATAATCGCTAAAAGCCGGCTATCAACCTCTTCTCTTGTCCAGGAAAGACGCAAACTATTCTGGCTCATTTCAAGACCGGATGTTGCAACTCCTCCAGCATTGGCCGCTTTTGCAGGACCATAAAGAACATTGTTCGACTGAAAAACTTTTATGGCATCAAGAGTACTCGGCATATTGGCGCCCTCTGCTACACAAAAACAACCGTTTTTAACCAAAGCGAGAGCATGCTCATTATCTATTTCATTTTGCGTGGCACATGGTAATGCAATATCAATTTTAAGTCCTTGTTCCTTTATTACATTCCATATACTTTTCCCTTCATAACATTTTACTTTAAATTTGTCCGCATACTCTTTTATTCTACCTCTGCGCACATTTTTCAGTTCCATAATAAAACCGAGTTTGTCCTCAGAAATACCGGATTCGTCAACAATCGCACAGTTTGAATCAGAGACGCTTATTACTTTGCCACCCATCTGATTAACCTTTTCAACAGCATACTGGTAGACATTACCCGCACCGCTAATAGCAACCGTTTTTCCTTTCAAATCCATTTTTCTGGTAGCAAGCATTTCGGCTGTAAAATAAACCAATCCGTAACCCGTTGCTTCCGGTCGTATTAAACTACCACCGTACTCCAAACCCTTGCCAGTTAAAACCCCCTCATGTGCATTTACGATTTTCTTGTAATAACCGTACATATATCCGATTTCTCTGCCACCCACACCGATATCTCCGGCAGGAACATCTGTATCGGGACCAATATGTCTATAGAGTTCCCTCATAAATGACTGACAAAACCGCATAACTTCAAAATCTGATTTGCCTTTAGGGTCAAAATCGGAACCGCCTTTTCCTCCACCCATGGGAAGCGTTGTAAGCGAGTTTTTAAAAATTTGTTCAAAACCTAAAAATTTTACAATACTTAAATTTACCGATGGATGAAGCCGCAGTCCGCCCTTATATGGACCAATTGCATTGTTGAATTGCACCCTGAAACCTCTATTGACCTGAACTTCACCTTTATCATCCACCCACGGAACCCTGAAAATAATTGCTCTATCCGGTTCAACAATTCTTTCATAAATTTTTGCCTTAACAAATTCGGGATGCTTTCCAACCGTCGGTTCCAATGTCTCCATAACCTCGCTTACCGCCTGAATAAACTCCGTCTGATTGCCGTCTTTCTGCCTTACCTTTTCAATAACTTCCTTAATAACTGACATATTTTTTTCCTCCATTTGGTTTAAACTAAGCGATGATAAATCATCACACTACTCTATAAATAAAAAAGTCCACACCTCATCAACACTGATGAAATTGAGGACTTCTTTGTCACTCTGTGTACACATTATAGAAAATTTTCTGATTTTGTCAAGATATTTTTTTATTTCTAAACTTTTATTTTGCTAATCTGCCTGTTTTAAATTCTTTTTCTATTTCCCTATCAACAAAAATTTTAACAAGTACCTGATATGGAATATCACGCATATTTGCTAAATATTTTATTCTGTTCAATAATGAAACAGGAAATCTAATAGATATCGGTTTTGAAGTTTGTCTTAGATTTGGGAATAATGTTTTCTTTCCTTTAGACCAGTCAATATAATCAGTTGAATCGTGGCGATCCCAAAATTTTGATACTTCATCTTCGTTTTTAAGCAACGGTGCTTTCTTTAGTTTGTCCATAATAGATGCCCCTTTCTTTTTTATTCATATCTCTTGCCGAAATAATTCTTATTTTTCCAGATCTTTCCATAAAAACCACAAAAAGCGATCTGCTTGTTTTTGTTTTACCTAACGCAACAAACCGTTCCTCTACAATTGAATGTGTTGGATCAGAGTGAATTATAAGATTTATGTCAAAAAATACTTCTTCTGCTTCTGGAAATTGCACCTTATGTTTTTTCCAGATTTTATTTATAATTATGATACCGTTGAAAAACCCCTAAAAGTTCTTGGGCATAATTACCGTCGGGATTACCGATGAGAAAATATTTGACTTTTCACTCCGGAATTGGTATAATTTTACCGATGGCAAATCCAAAATTCCGGAGGCGAAAATG
>JBDRIG010000043.1:0-9157 GCA_043816185.1 Elusimicrobiota bacterium
TAGACAAAAAATTAGATAAAATTTTTCAAATGACTTCTAAATCTAAGAAAATTCAGGAAAATTTTGAACCTGAACTTTATGTTGTTAACAACTCTGTTCCTTCCTACCAAGGGTTAGATTATTAAATGAGTTGACAAGGTAAGAATTAATAATTGTCACTTAAGAATTAAAAGTGCACACTTTTTAAGGATTTAAAGATTAAAGCTGTGCACCTCAAAAGTAAGTCGTTATCATATAAACTGTCACTCGGGTTGTGTCGCAATCCATCTTTTACCATATAGTGTTGGATTGCAGTACCATATTTTACTATCAGTTGCTATCTTCTATAAAAATGCAACTTTTTAGCTCATTGCGACACAGTCTCAATGACAGTTTTTACTCTCTATCCATCTTATCTATTCGTGATTTTATTATGAAAGAAACAAAAATAGTAAAGTATATTGGTTGTGTATTTGCGGGAACTACGTTTTCAAGGATTGCGGGTTATATTCGCGATATGTTGGTCGGATGGCTTTTTGGTGCCAGTTCATCAGCAGACGCTTTTTATGCTGCTTTAAAGATCCCAAATCTGTTTAGACAACTTTTAGGTGAAGGCTCTCTTTCCACTTCATTTGTTCCTGTTTTTAGTGAATACCTGACGACAAATGGAAAAAAAGAAACGGAAAAACTTTTTAATGTAGTAATTACAACGCTTATGTTTGTGCTTTTGGTTGTGTGTGTTCTTGGGATGATATTTGCACCACAAATAACAAGAATTATTGCTTGTGGATTTGAAAAAAATCCAGAAAAACTTTCATTAACCATTACACTTACGCGTCTTATGTTTCCGTTTTTATTTTTTATATGTTTAGCAGCTTTTTTGCTTGCCGTTTTAAATTCGCTAAAATTTTTTTTTATTCCAGCAATAGCACCATTTTTTTTGTCATTATCCGAAATTGTTTTTATTATGGGGATTGCTCCACTTTTGGTGAAAGAAAATCAAATTAAGGGGCTTGCGATTGCAGTTATTATTGGTGGGTTGTTACAGTTTTTAATTCAGGTGCCACTGATTAAAAAAAGTGGATTTAATTTCAAACCCATAATTAATTTCAAACATCCAGGATTAAAACAGATATTTTTTTTGATGATACCCGCCATGCTGGGAATATCGATCAACCAGATTAATGCTTTTGTTGATACCATTTGTGCGTCGTTTTTAATAGAGGGAAGCATAACAGCACTTTATTATTCAAACCGTCTGATGCAACTACCTTTGGCACTTTTTGGGATTGCTGTTACGTCTGTGTCATTACCTTTAATGTCAGCAAGTATTTCAAAAAATAATAGTCAAGAGATGAAGGATATGCTCGCATTTTCTATAAAAATATCTTCATTGGCAATTTTACCTGCGATGGCAGGACTTTTAATTCTTGGCAAACCAATCATAATCCTTCTTTTTCAGCATGGAAAGTTTAACGAGACTGCAACGTTGTTAACCAGTTCGGCATTGATTTTTTATTCCCTTGGACTTCCTGCTTTTAGTTATGCGAAAATTTTTGCTAGTGGTTTTTACTCGATGAAGGAAACCAAGACCCCAGTAAAAATCGCAACAGTATGTATAATATTAAATGTGGTTTTAAATATTATTTTAATGAAGCCACTTGGCGTCGGTGGGCTTGCCCTTGCGACAGCCATATCGTCGTGGGTGAACACAGCTTTACTTTTCATTTTACTTAGAAATAAAATAGGTAGATTTGGCGGAAAAAAAATATTTTTAGTTATTTATAAAATAATTTTAGCAACTTTGGCGATGTCTATTGTGTGCTATATTTTTTCTAAACACTTTGTCATTGTCAAAAATCTTTTTTTTAATACATTTGGAACAATTATAATCGCAGTTATTGTTTATTTTTTTGTTGCAAGGTTATTAAAAATCAGCGAAATGAAATCGGTATTGTCTATTATCAAAAGAGAAAAATTCTCATTAGACGAATAATTTTATTAAAAACAAATTTCTACAAACAAATTGTCTATATGTAATTATAGTCTAAAAAAGGTATTTATAGCCATACAATTTTGTAGTACTTTCGTCAATCTAAAAGAATGAAAAAGATATTTACCTTTTTGTTTTTAATATTCTATATTTTATATTCTACTCCTTATCGTCTTAATGCAAGGGAAGGAATTATTGTATTGAAAAATGGGGGTACCATTAAAGGAAATGTTATTGCTAATAAAAATGGAAACTATATTGTTGAGACAAAAAAATGGTCTGCAACTTTCTTAAAAAAGGAAATTAAATCGGTAAAATACACACAGAAGACAAAATCGAATATTGTGAACAGTAAATTTATACAAAAAATGAAAAACACAAAAAAAAATCTTAGATATGAAAAAGAAAAAAATTGCGATTACGATTCACTTATTTGTTTTTATGCCAACAAGTACAATCTCGATCCTGCGTTTGTAAAGGCGGTAATTAAGGCGGAATCAAACTTTGATCCAAAAAATATTTCAAATAAAGGTGCAATTGGATTGATGCAACTTATGCCTCGAACAGCGAATGGTTTAAAAATTAATCCAAATAATATTGAGGAAAATATAGAAGGAGGAATAAGGTATCTTAGTTATATGTGCCAACAGTTTGGCGATATAAAACTTGCCCTTGCTGGTTATAATGCTGGTCCAAATGCAGTAAAAAAATATGGAAGAAAAATTCCACCGTACGAAGAGACACAGAATTATGTACAAAATGTTTTAAAAAATTACCAAAAATATAAATCGGATAAACAATTGGATAAGCAGATATGGTATTTCACAGATGGAAGAGGTTGTATCTATATTTCAAATATACCGAGAAATGAAAGGTATAATAAAAAAATGGTTGATTAGTGCAATGTAACAAGTAGCACTACTTCGTTAAGTAATTTCATTTACCGACAATCTATTTTATGTTCATGGTTATTGCGAGATTGCTTCGCTGTCGCTTGCAATCAGACTGTGTCGCAATCCATCTTTTACCATCTAGTGTTGGATTGCAGTACCATATTTTATCATCAGTTGCTATCTTCTATAAAAATGCAACTTTTTAGCTCATTGCGACACAGTCTTAGTGGACGACAAAATCACACGCAGTGACGGGCAAGCATGATTGCAATGACTTCTCGACGATTTCCTTGCAGTTTCGTCATTATTTCAAAGAACTTTTACTTTTTTCAGTGAAGTTCGCTTAAACAAACAAAAATTACGATAATAGCAATTGGATATCTTGATTATTTTTTGCACAGATTATTGTACGAAAAAGTAACAGTACAATAACGATAAACATATTTTACATAGCACTTCGTCAATAATAAAAAATTAATTGTTGGCAAGAAAATTGATACAGACAGTCGTTGGAAACAATATATCAAAGTATCAAAACAACAAAGATGAAAAGTGACGAATGAAGAAGTGCAAATTTGTTAACTTGTTTTCTTGTAACAAAATCGTTTGTTTAGTTATTGGGGAGAATAAAATGAAAATAAAAAAAATTCATTTAGTAGTTTGTTTAGTCGATTTTGGTTTATGCTTATTGTGTATATGTAATTTCAGCAATTTATTTGCTCAGTATGCTGGTAAAGAAGCAGGCTTGTTCTTAAAATTCAATCCCGATCCAAAAACAGCAGCAGTTGGTGATACCTCGCTATCTTGTCAATCAACAAACAATCCAGCAGGGCTTGCCAATATTTATCGACCGAAATTGATGTTGAGTCATACTCAATGGGTCGAAGATATTCGTCACTCATATATGCAATTTAGTACACCATTCACTTTTGGAAATTTGGGTTTTGGATTAACATATGCTGACTATGGTAAAATAACAGGTGTAGATGCTGACCAGAATGATTATTCTATACCAAGCAGTTATGATGCAGTGTTTACTATTTCGTATGCGAAAGCCATTTCAAAAAGTATTCCAATTTATAAAGAATGGGGTTCTGTTGGTGCGAAACTGAAATTTATAAAAAGCTCACTTGCTAATTATTCCGCAGAGGCGGTTGCAATTGATATTGGTACAATACTAAATTTGGGACAACTTATGAATTTTGATGGAGCCGATAATCTTAAAATGTCTCTCGTCTATAAAAATCTTGGTTCAAAACTCAAATTTGTAACAAAAGAATTTCCGTTACCGAGCTCTTTTGATTTTTCGTTGGGGATAAATTTTCTTAGTATCAAAAATCTCAGCATAGTAACAGATCTTAGCTTTCCAAAATATAGTAATCCTGTGTATTCCTGTGGATTAAGCGTAGATCCAATATATTTTCTAAGTTTAAGGGCGGGATATAAATACTCGGAAAATTCTGTGGCACGTGGGGTAACAGCTGGTTTCGGGCTTAATTTAGATTCTTTTGAATTAAATTATGCCGTAAAGCAATGCAAAGAATTCTCAACATTGTCAGATTTGGGACTTACACATCAAATTTCGTTAGAATTAGCAGTTGGTGGTGATTTTGGAGTCACTGGTAATAGCTATAAATACTATCTGAAGCAACATTTAAATGAAGTATATGAACTTTACTGTAAGAGAGAGTATGAATTAGCAAAGCAAAGGGTTGAAAATATAATTTCGTTATTTCCCGATGATGGTACAGCAAAACAACTTCTGCAAAAAATAGACGCGGCAATTAAAACAACAACAGCAAAAAAGGAGAAGAAAACAAAACATCTACTAAAAAAAGCAAAAATATTAAGCAATAGAAATGATTATATTCTTGCAAAAAGAAATTACGAATTGGTTTTACAGCTTGAGCCTAACGATACAGATGCAAAACAGGGTTTGAAAAATATACAAGAAGAATTAGTAAAGATCAATCAATCGCAAATTAATCAAAAGCATGCCAAAAAATTAACTAAATTATGGAATACAGCAACAGGCTACTACAAAAAAGGTGAATTTGTGAAGGCAAAACGCGAATTCAATCAAATACTTGAGATAGACCCTGAACACGCAGAGACAAAAAAATATCTAACAGAAATAGATATTCAGATCACTCAGCTAAACGCGTATCAAATAAACGAATTATATTTACAAGCGACGGAATTGTTTAAAAAAGGTAAATATAAAGAAGCTTCAAAATATTTTGAATCGGTAGTAATAGCAGCGCCGCATCGATTTGATGCAAAGGAATTTTTGAGCAGATGTGAACAGGAAATGCGTAATTTGGAAGATAAACAACAGCAGGAAGAACTGGCTAAACAACAACAGGAGAAGAAGGAGGAAATGGATAAAACATTTAATACTGCGTTAGAAATGTATGAAAAATCCAATTATCTTCCTGCATTAACGTGGTTTGAAAAATCGAAGGAAGTAGCATTAAAATATCAGTTCACAGAATATTTTGAAAAATCGCAAAACAATATTGAGGCAATAAGAATGGCACTTGCGGAACAGCACTACAAAAATGGTTACGGATTTTATCAACGAAATGAATTTGAATCAGCGTATGAAAATTATTCTAAATCTTTGCAGTATAATCCGAATAATGTAACCGTAATATCTAACATCAATAAATTGAAGGAGCAACTCGCACAAAAATATTATGAATTCGGTATTTCTTATTATACCAGTGGTGAATCGGCAAAAGCAAAAAAACATTTTGAAAAATCGTTGTTCTATGATCCAAATAAAAATGAAGCGTTACGAGCATTAGAACGAATCAAATAAATTGTGTTAGGAAAATAGGGACGATGACCATTTTTTTGTAGTGCTTATTTTTGCGATATCGAAAATTTACTATTCGGTTATTACTCTAAACGGTAAATTTGATACCGACTGCGGCTATTAAAGAACGATTGTAGCGATGAGAAATTTAAAACGAGTGGAATCGTTGGCGTTGATAATTTTGTTGTCGCACTCATTGTAACAAGATTACTTGTTTTGTTGGTGAATTGTGAATAATATTGAAACAATAATAAACAAGATGAACTATTACGGGGTGGAAAAAGCCCCTTTTTTATTTATTATTGATTTTGATATGACAAAGTCAATAATAATACCATTAGAAGATGTAAACTCAAAAGAGATTTTATACAACGTCAATGGATTAAAAAATTATGATAAAAATTTGAAAATAAATAAGGAGATAATTTTAAAAAAATATCCAATAGATTTTAGAAAATACAAAGAAGCATTTAATAAAATCAAAAAACATTTTTACCTCGGCCATACCTATCTTATCAATTTAACATTTCCAACAAAAATAGAAACAAATCTTAAGTTAAAAGAAATATTTTTTAACAGTTGTGCAAAGTACTCGTTATTTTATAAAAACAAATTTATTGTATTTTCACCTGAGACATTTGTAAGAATAGTAGGTAGTAAAATATTTTCCTACCCAATGAAGGGAACCATCGATGCCGCAACGCCAAATGCTGCCAAAAAAATTATTTCAGATAAAAAAGAATTTGCAGAGCATCTAACAATCGTGGATTTAATAAGAAATGATTTAAGTATTGTTTCTAAAAATGTTAAAGTAAATAGGTTTAGATATATAGAAAAAATTAAAATTTATGACAAAACACTTTTGCAGGTGAGCTCGGAGATTATGGGTTCTCTCGAATATAATTACAATAAAAGAATTGGCGATATTATTTTTTCGCTTTTACCTGCTGGCTCTATCAGCGGCGCACCGAAGAAAAAAACAATTGAAATAATTAAAGAGGTTGAAAATTATACAAGAGGATATTATACAGGCATATTCGGTATTTTTGATGGGCAAAATTTAGACAGTGCTGTTATGATACGATATATTGAGAAAAATGCCACTGAAATGATTTTTAAAAGTGGCGGAGGCATTACAACATATAGCGATGTAAAATCAGAATATAAGGAACTAATTGACAAAGTTTATGTGCCTATTATTAGAAACAATTAAAGTTGAAGATGGAAAATTGTGTAATATATTTTTTCATAATTTACGTTTGAATAATTCAAGGAAAGAATTGTTTTGCTGTCATGATTTTATCAAATTAGAAAATATTGTAAAAGTTCCCTTAATCCTGAAAGCAGATTTATATAAATGTCGTTTAGTATATTCGGATACCATAAAAAAGATAGAGTTTTTACCTTATCACAAAAGAAAAATAAAAAGTTTAAAAATTGTTATTTGCGATACCGTAGAATATAATTACAAATATGAAAATCGTGAATGCTTAGATAAACTTTTAAAATTAAAAAAAAAGTGCGACGATATTTTGATAGTAAAAAACAAAAAAATAACAGACACGTCTTTTAGCAACGTGATTTTTTTTGACGGTAAAAAATGGATTACACCTTCAACGCCTTTATTAAAAGGTACAAAAAGGGAAAAGTTAATATTGGAAAAAAAAATTATTTTGGATGAAATCAAGATAAAGGATTTGAAGTCTTTTAAAAAAGCAGCGTTGATCAATAGCATGCTTGACTTGATGGACAATGTAATTGAAATAGAGAATATACGTACAGCCATTCATTGATAGCAGCACACCCGTTAGCAACATGCCACCCATTAGCAGGCACACCAGATAGTAATACATCAACGCAATAAATTTGCATCTTCCTCTCATTTAATGCAATTTGTTGCTTTTTTTATTGCTATTTTTTTTGATTTTGGTAAAATGAGACTGTTTTTCTGATGATGAATATATAATAGGATAAAAACTATGGACGAGATGGAAGAAAGGATTGTTTCGAGAACTGCTGCTGACGAAGAGGAGAAGATCGACTATACGCTTCGGCCGCAATCTTTAGATGAGTTTGTAGGGCAGGAAGGATTAAAGGAAAATCTCAAAATTTTTATTGCTGCTGCAAAAAAAAGAAAAGAGCCGCTCGATCACTGTCTTTTTTATTCGCCCCCTGGTCTTGGAAAAACGACGCTCGCATCTATCATAGCACATGAGATGTGCGTCAATATTAAATCTACATCGGGTCCTGTTATGGAAAAACTCGGCGACCTTGCTGCAATTCTTACCAATCTTTCTTATGGTGATGTTTTTTTTATTGATGAAATTCATCGTCTCAACAGAGTAGTTGAAGAATCGCTTTATCAGGTTATGGAAGATTTCAAACTCGACATCATAATAGGACAAGGCCCTTTGGCGAAAATAATAAAATTAGATATTCCAAAATTTACTCTTATAGGTGCGACTACTCGTGCTGGACTTTTAACATCTCCATTAAGAGAAAGATTTGGAATTTCGGCCCACATAGATTTTTACTCCATCGATAATCTCAAAGATATTTTAATTCGCTCTGCAAAAATCCTCAACATTAAGTCGGATATAAATGGTATTGAACTTATTGCAAAAAGAAGTCGTGGAACTCCAAGAATTGCTAATCGACTACTGAGGCGTATTCGTGACTTTGCTGATATAAAAACGCAGGGCGTTATCACAGAAGACCTTGCTGAATTGTCTTTGAAGTCATTGGGGATTGATCATGTGGGATTGGACGACATAGATAGAAAAATTTTATTTACTATTATCGATAAATTTTCTGGCGGACCCGTTGGTATAGAAACAATCGCAGTTGCAATTTCTGAGCAGACAGATACCGTTACGGATGTGTATGAACCATATCTTATTCAAGCAGGTTTTTTAGCGAGAACTTCTCGTGGAAGAATTGTCACCGAACTTGCCTACAAACATTTAGGAATTCCTCGCCGATCGCAGCAAGAACTTCTGTAGTCAGACAGTGTCGCAATAACAAAATGTGTGTCATTACGGGCGAAGCGAAGCAAACTCGTCTTTGTCCAAAACACCGAGATTGCTTCGTCGCTCATTTCATTCGTTTCTCGCAATCAGACTGTGTCGCAATGAGCTAAAAAGTTGCATTTTTATAGAAGATAGCAACTGATGATAAAATATGGTACTGCAATCCAACACTAGATAGTAAAAGATGGATTGCGACACAGTCTCATTACCTCGCATCAAGTTCAGCGTGTTAATATCAAGTTCAATGGTTAGTGCAACACCTGATTAACGAAAATCTGCACGACAGATTTTCAAAATTCAACTTGTCAACTCATTTAATAATCTAACCCTTGGTAAGAAGGAACAGAGTTATTAACAACATAAAGTTCAGGTTCAAAATTTTCCTGAATTTTCTTAGATTTAGAAGTCATTTGAAAAATTTTATCTAATTTTTTGTCTATTG
>JBDRIG010000044.1:0-6639 GCA_043816185.1 Elusimicrobiota bacterium
ATGACACCAATAATAAAGGTGTAATGTTTTCTTATGATTACAATTAAAAGAAATACTGGCGATCAGTTTTCAGTCATCTATCGGTGCTCTCAAGGAGCATTGTAAAATCAGATATAAACGAGGGTGGATCAACCATTGCGAGCGACCCTCTCACCATTGCGGGCGACAGCGAATGAAATGAGTGAAGCGAAGCAATCTCGTCCAGCCGTCATTGTGAGAAGCGAAGCAATCTCGAACTTCAACACATGGGATTGCCACGAGCCGACTCATCGGCTCTCGTAATGACAGCCTGTCGAGATTGCCACGAGCCGATAAATCGACTCTCGTAATGGCCATGAGCATAAAATAGATTGTCGATAAATAAGTCACTTAACGAAGCAGTACTACTTGAATGTTTGCGGGCAAACAATGAAAAAAATATTGTTTTATTTTACTACCGTCGCAATAATAATTTTTTTCGAATCTCTGTTTTCAATCCTGCATAGTGAAATATTGTTTGGACTTTTTTTTACTATTTTTATAGGACTATATAGAGGTTCACGTACTGGTTGCACTGTTGGATTTTTTGTTGGACTTATTGAGGGTGTTTTTTCCGCCACAACTTTTGGTGTTTTTAGTTTTTCATATTCAATTATAGGATATTTGTCTGGTTGTCTTCCGAAGCGAATAGACGAAGAAAATCAATTCACACAAATTTTGATTGTTTTTTTGGGAGTGATCATTTCTAAGATTGTTAATTCAGTAATCGAAGTTCTTCTTATAGGCATACCTGGAACTTTTTCTTTTAGGTGGATTATTATTTTTATAATTTTTACTCCATTATTTTTTTTAATTTTCAAAAAGTGGTGGCTTTTGTGGTTTGACAATCTTGATGTGGAGAGGTGAAAAAAGACAAGGGCGGGATGAAGGGCAGAGAAAAAAGGGAAGAAAAAGATAGAAAAAGAAAATAGTAAAAATCGTTAGATACACCTTATTCTCTACCCATTGAAAATTATGTGGCAAGGTGAAAATTTAGGACATTCATCTGAGTCGTTCTTAGATCGACTCAATATTTTGCGGTTTTTTATATTTTTTTTGTTGGGGATTATTTTTTGTCGCATAATTTCATTGCAAATAATAAAAGGCGATAAGTATAGAAAAATTTCTAATGAAAATAGAATTATAATTTATTCTCAGCCTGCAACTCGTGGCAAAATTTTTGACAAAAATTTAGATATTATTGTTGACAACAAACCCTCATATGTAGTTCTATTTTCTCGTCAGACAATGAATGATGAAGATGTAAAAAATGTAACAACAAAAGTTGCGCAGTTGCTTTCAATGCCAGAAGATGTTCTTCTTAAAAAAACAAAAACCGAACCCCGTAAAAATTTTTCATCAATAAAAATCGCAGAAAATATTTCAAAATATCGGGCAATGCAGATTATTGAAAAAATTCCACAACTTCCTGGTATAACGGTTAGAGCTGAGCCAGTGAGGCTTTATAAATGGGGAACGTCTGCATCTCACATAACAGGTTATGTTCGAGAGATATCTCTTAACGAATTGCCAACGCATCCTAAATTAAAAATTGGGGACATTGTTGGTAAAAACGGAGTTGAAAAACAGTACGACGAAATTTTAAGAGGTGCTGATGGTGGAAGTCAAGTAGAAGTTAATTCTCGCGGTATCCAGAAAAAAATTTTAGATTCGGTTGAACCGACTGACGGCGATTCGATTGTACTTACAATTGATAAAAAAGTTCAGATGGCTCTTTCAACCCAGATGCAAGGATATACCGGTGTTGCAATAGCAATTGATCCAAATACAGGCGGTATTTTGGGACTTGTTTCACATCCTGGCTACGATCCAAATTTATTTATTTCTGAATTACAAAATGCACAAATAAAATATCTCTTAAAATCAAACAAAAAACCGTTATGGAATCGTGCCTTGCAGGGACAATATTCTCCTGGCTCCGTCTATAAAATGGTTACTTCTTTTGCAGGGCTTGAAAATGGCGTTATTACATCTCGGACAGTTATAAATTGCAAGGGTTTTATTGAACTTGGAAAACATCAACAGCGTTTTCATTGTTGGGCAAGAGAAGGTCATGGCGATATGCGGCTTGTCGACGCTATAGTACACTCTTGCGGTGTTTATTTTTATGAAGCTGGTTTGAAATTGGGCCCAGTAAAACTTAATGATTGGGCTGAAAAATTTGGTTTTGGCGTTAAAACTAACATTGATTTACCGTCGGAAGAGAAGGGATTTATTCCAGATAGAGCATGGAAAAAAGCAAAACTTCAACAGAACTGGTATGACGGTGACACTGTTAATATGTCTACTGGTCAGGGCTATATATGGACAACACCGATTCAAGTAGCACAGTTTATTTCGGCTATTGCAAACGACGGAATAATTTTTCAACCACACATTCTTAAAAAAATAATCGATATAAATGGTAATCTTAAATTTGAAAATGTACCGAAAATAAAAAGAAAATTAGATATTAAGAAGGATTATCTTATAATCGTAAAAAAAGGAATGACAGATGCTGTTCGTTATGGTACAGGTGTAAATGCAAGAGTGGTCGGCTTATCTATTTCAGGAAAAACAGGTACTGCTCAAAATCCGCAAGGTATTGACCATGCATGGTTTGTTTGTTTTGCTCCATCTGAAAAACCAAAAATAGCGCTTGTAATTATGATTGAACATGGTGGTGGTGGTGGAGATGTAGCAGCACCTATTGCTGGAAAAATACTTGCAGAGATATTTGAGAAAAACACGACTAAAAGTGCACAGAAAGAGATGTAAGCATGGGTAGAGAGATTGGGGAAGTGGCGGTGGATGGTGCGGGAAAAGAAACGAGAGACAGTACGGGAGAGGGAAAATGGGTGCAGTAAATTACCGTTGAGCAATTGTTGTGGCACTACTTCGTTAAGTTCAGTTCGTCATTGAGACTGTGTCGCAATGAGCTAAAAAGTTGCATTTTTATGGAAGATAGCAACTGATGGTAAAATATGGTACTGCAATCCAACGATAGGTGGTAAAAGATGGATTGTGACACAGTCTGATTGCGAGGGCGAAGCCCGAAGTTGCTACCAATATGTCATTCCTAACGGAATTTTTGATTTGCACACAGTTCATTGTTTCTACCAATATCTTGTTTCTATCGGAACAATTGAATTAATGCCTATAAATTTTATAATGTACCCATAGTCTCGTGGGGGCAACATATTGGTAGAACAAAATTGTCACAAGAAATAATAAATGCCGTAGGCATGACATAACATAATTGGTCGCGATTAAAACGATTAAAACGATTAAAATATGAAGACAGAGATTTTTAAAAAATTTGATTGGATTCTTTTTATAGACGTACTTTTTATCACATTTATAGGATTGTTTTTCATATTTTCCGCACAATTACGCTCTGGTAATCCTATGTTTTATGTTGCAAAACAGTCGACTGCTTTTGGCGTTGGTGTTATCGCAATGCTTTTGATTATAAGTGTCCGATACGGATTATATTCTCAATACACAAACCATCTTTATCTTTTTGCGTTGATATTATTAATTGCAGTTTTGCTTTTTGGAAGTCGCATTCGTGGTTCAAAGTCCTGGTTTGATTTAGGTAAATTTGCATTTCAACCGTCTGAAATTGCAAAAATAGTGTTTATAATATACCTTGCCAAATTTATTGAAAAGAATCACCACCAGATAAAAAAAATTTCGAAACTTTTTACTGCATTTATTATAATGTCAGTTTATGTTGGATTGATTTTATTGGAGCCAGATTTTTCATCCGCTTCAGTGTTTATTCCTATATTTTTAGGCATGATGTTTATTGGCGGTATTCCAAAAAAAATAATAAATTTTGTAGTTTTGTTTTTTTTAGTGACCATGTGTCTTCCACTTTTAGAGACGTATTTAGAAATAAATAATTCCACAACTTACCTTCAAAACGAAATTTTGCTGTCACAAAAAGATATGTGGTTAAATTGTTTTTTTAAAGACGCTTTTTTACTTAAGAATTTCAAAATAATTTACGTTTGCACAGTTTTTTCGCTTACTATTTTTTCGTGGTTTTTCATAAAATTTTTAAGATTTAAGATAACATTTAAAGATTATAAGGTGGTAATTTTAGTAATTCTTTTCGGACTTCTAACAGCGATTTCAATATCGGGGTGTCTGAAGGACTATCAAAGAAAAAGAATGATTGTTTTTTTAAATCCATTATCAGATCCATTAGGCAGTGGCTATAACATTTTACAATCAAGAATTGCAATAGGAAGCGGGCAACTTTCAGGTAGAGGATTTTTTCAAGGGACTCAGACGCAGTTGGGTTTTATTCCTGATCAGCATACCGATTATATTTTTGCAGTTATTTCCGAGGAGGGTGGTTTTGTTTTTTCGTTTATCGTTATTTTATTATATATTGTTTTAATCGCCAGAGGTATATCAATTGCCATGAATGCAACAGATAGATTTGGAAGTTTAATAGCCGTAGGAATTGTGATTATGTTTTCGTATTACATTATATTAAATCTTGGAATGCTTACAGGGATAATGCCCGTTGCAGGAGTGCCGCTTCCATTTCTTTCATATGGTGGCAGTGCCTTAATTGTCAATATGATTGCCGTCGGATTTTTAATGAATATTCACATAAGAAAATACGCGCATTAAAAGCAATTAAGAATTGAAAATTTAATGCAAAAGGTTTATAATGCTTGGTTGCTCGGAGCAATAATTCTCACTTTGTAATTGGTTCTATATGGATTTAGAAAAAATATTACCATTTGTTAAAAAAGCATCGCAGTATATTGGCGGAGAGTGGAATACTTTCCATTCATCATCCACCACCACCAATCATTCGTTAAAATTCTGTCTTGTATTTCCTGACTTGTATGAAATCGGAATGTCCAATCTCGGAATGCAGATTATCTACAACATACTAAACAAAAATGAAAATGTTATCTGTGAAATGGCATTTTCGCCTGCCGCCGATATGGAAACGATTTTAAAAAATAATAATCTCCCCCTTTTTTCCATAGAAACAAAAACGCAATTAAATGAGTTTGATATTATTGGTTTTAATATCCAACACGAATTGTGTTACACCAACATATTGAACATTCTTGATTTGTCAAAAATTCCATTGAAATCAAAAGAACGTTTTGAAGGTGGTGGAAAATTTCCACTGGTTATTGCTGGAGGCCCCGCATGCGTTAATCCACTACCACTTTCCGAATTTATAGACGCATTTGTTATTGGCGATGGTGAAAATATAGTTACAGAAATCGTAAATCGCAGATTACAAATTACAAATAAAAAAGATTTATTATTAAAACTTTCAGAGATGCCATCTGTGTATGTACCCTCACTGCACGACGGACGAAAAATAATCAAAAAAAATATTGTTGATTTAGAGTCAGCAGAATATCCACTAAAACCAATCGTTCCATTTCTAAATACTGTGCAGAATCGTCTTAGCGTTGAGGTAATGCGTGGATGTCCAAGGGGCTGTTTTTTTTGTCAAGCATCGAAACTATATTCTCCTCGACGATTTAGAAGTAAAGAAAAAATTTTGGAAATTATTGAGAAAGGACTTGCGTCAACAGGTTATGATGAAATTTCTCTTTTATCACTTTCAACGTCAGACTATCCAAAAGTAAATGAATTGATGGACGACGTCTTAAAAATTTGTATTCCAAAAAATGTATCTGTTGCATTACCATCTTTGAGATGTACTCGGTCGTCGGTGGATTTAGCGTTAAAGACGCGTGTTTTTAAAAAAACATCTTTAACGTTTGCACCAGAAGCAGGAACCGAACGATTGAGAAAACATATTGGAAAATTTATAACGGATGCAGAAATTTTGGAAACAACAAGTTATGCATATAAATTGGGTTGGCGTTTAATAAAACTTTATTTTATGATAGGACTACCGACAGAGACTAATGAAGATATTGAAGGAATTGTATCAACTGTAAGGAATATAAAAAAACAGACACCACAATTAAATTTGAATATTACAATTTCCCCATTTGTTCCTAAACCACATACGATTTTTGAGAGAGAAAAGTTTTTTTCACCTGTGGCGAATCCATTCGATGGAGCCGACTACTTTAACGAAAAAAGAATTTATCTCAAAAAGAAGTTGCCTGCTACCGTAAAATCTCACAGACCTGAAATGTCTACAATTGAAGCAATTTTTGCCAGAGGCGATGAAAAACTGTGTTCTGTTTTAGAGGTAGCGTATAAAAATGGCTGCAAATTTGATAATTGGAATGAATCATTTTCTTACGAAAAATGGCTTTCTGCGTTCTCAAAAAGTGGTATAGATTACAAGTATTATCTTCGAGAGATTCCCGCCGAAGATTCTTTGCCTTGGAATTTTATTGAATTGTAATTTATTTACGACCACCCAGCGTATCTTAAAAATAAAAAAAATTTCTGAACAATAAAATCTTGACAGTTTTTTTTATTTTGCTACAATAAACTATCCATTACAATAAACTCAAGAAATCTGTTACCGAAATTGTGAAGTATTACACGCAGGGCTTATGGCAATCTCGGTGTTGAAGACAAAAGCGAGTTTACTTCGTCGCTCATTTCATTCGCTTCTCACAACGACGGCAAGGTCGCTCGCAACGA
>JBDRIG010000045.1:0-22073 GCA_043816185.1 Elusimicrobiota bacterium
AAGGGCGTTCGGGAATAAGTTTCTTTGAGACGCTCGTCAGAACTCGCTCTGCAATTTGCTCCTGGAACAAATAAGTCGCAAATTGAGGCTCTGCAGAAACTTTTCCCTCACTCTGCGATGATATAAGGTGAAAGGCATTAAAAGGGCGCTCGGGAATAAGTTTCTTTGAGACGCTCGTCAGAACTCGCTCTGCAATTTGCTCCTGGAACGAATAAGTCGCAAATTGAGGCTCTGCAGAAACTTTTCCCTCACTCTGCGATGATATAAGGTGAAAGGCATTAAAAGGGCGTTCGGGAATAAGTTTCTTTGAGACGCTCGTCAGAACTCGCTCTGCAATTTGCTCCTGGAACAAATAAGTCGCAAATTGAGGCTCTGCAGAAACTTTTCCCTCGCTCTGCGATTAGGGAAGGTTGGAGATTAAAGAGGTGCAATATGATATACAAAGGAATTATTGAACGATATAAAAAATATTTACCAGTAACAAGTAAAACGCCCACCATTACTCTTTATGAGGGTAATACGCCTTTACTCCGTGCAAAAAATCTTGAAAAATATCTTAATTTCAATCTTGATCTGTATCTCAAATTTGAAGGGATGAATCCTACTGGCTCATTCAAAGACCGTGGTATGACCATAGCGATTTCAAAAGCGGTCGAGGAGGGAAGCAAAGCGGTAATATGTGCATCAACAGGAAATACAGCGGCTTCTGCGGCGGCGTATTCTGCACGAGCAGGGATAAGATGTGTTGTTGTAATTCCAGATGGTTCAATTGCTCTCGGAAAACTTTCTCAGTCGATGATGCACGGTGCAAAGGTTATTGCATTGAAAGGGAATTTTGACGATGCATTAAAAATTGTATTAGAAATCGCTGAAAAATATCCGATAACACTTGTAAATTCGCTCAATCCTTATAGAATTGAAGGGCAAAAAACAGCTGCGTTTGAAATTGTAGATTTTCTGAAAAAAGCACCAGATTATCATTTTATACCCGTCGGAAATGCTGGAAACATTACTGCATATTGGAAAGGATACAAGGAGTATAACCATTTAGATTCTGCTCACAATTCCCTGCCTCATATGATTGGTTTTCAGGCATCAGGTGCCGCTCCAATCGTAAGGGGAAAGCCAATAAAAAATCCAAAAACAATAGCGACAGCAATAAAAATTGGAAATCCTGCAAGTTGGAAAAAAGCAGAAGAGGTAAGAGACGAGTCAAAAGGCGTAATTGATATGGTTACCGACGCTGAAATTATAAAGGCATATAAATTATTGGCATTGTTGGAAGGTGTTTTCGTGGAACCCGCCTCTGCTGCCTCAGTTGCTGGTTTGATAAAATATAAGAATGTTGTTGTGAGGAATTCCAAATTGACGACGAAGCAATCTCGACTTACAGTCGTTTGCACTTTAACCGGCCACGGACTCAAAGACCCCGACAGAGCAATAAAATCCGCAACGCAACCAAAAGTTTTAGAACCAGATATGAAAAAAATAATAAAAGCAATCGGGTTATAAAGGGGCGCTCGGGAATAAGTTTCTTTGAGACGCTCGTCAGAACTCGCTCTGCAATTTGCTCCTGGAACAAATAAGTCGCAAATTGAGGCTCTGCAGAAACTTTTCCCTCACTCTGCGATGATATAAGGTGAAAGGCATTAAAGGGGCGCTCGGGAATTGCTTCGCAACTAATAGTTCATAGTTCGTGATTTGTCGTTTGTGTTGCGTATTGTATAGTGTAAAAATGCACAAATACAGTTCGTGCCTATAAAATCAATAAAATGATCAATATAATCGCACAAATAAATTCGTGTCTACAACAAGTTCAATAATCCCCTTACCTTACAATTAAAAAGTAGGTTTTAATGAACCCTGTTGATTTAATAATTCTTTTGTCTATAGTTTTTTTTGGATGGCTTGGTTCAAGAATTGGGATACTCATTACTATTTCAAGCGTTTTATCTGGAATCTTTGGTTTTATAATTGCCAATCTCTTTTACATAAAATTTGCTGTTTTCCTTCCGCCAAAACCATCTAATTTAATAATAAGTTATTTTTTGATATTTTTTTCCATTTCTGTCTTGGTATTTTATATAGGGGTGGCAATTTCCAAACTGATGCATCTGATGTTTTTTGGTTTGGTAGATAAATTTTTAGGTGCGTTAGTTGGAATTGCGTTTGGTTGTATTATCTGCGGTGCAATGCTTTTTGTTGCAGGTATGACTGCGTCGGTAAAAATAAAGCAGTGTATAAAAAATTCAAATATTGCACCAATTATTACGAATAAAATTATTACAATTATCAAACCATTTTCAAAAACAAATTACAAGATATCAGCAAAAGATATTACAATCGATGCCGTTAAGAGAGTAAAATCCATTTCCTCATCGTTAAAATAATCTTACTACCTGTTTGCAAAATGGAGTTTTGTTGTTGCAAAAAGACAGATGATGAAATGAAAATTTTTTGTTGATTTTTACAGGCTTATTTTATAGAATAGAACCGTTGACGAATATGACGGATGCAGGAAGTTTGGAGAAAAGGTAGTGATACGGTGATATAGCCATTGTATATCGTTGTATTACCGTACAGCCATATTAATATATCGGCTTTTTCTTTGCGATTAACAGGAGGATTGACAGATGAAAATTTTAATAACTGGTATTACAGGTTTTGCTGGAAGTCACTTGGCCGAATTTTTGCTCTCACAAAACCATGAAGTTCACGGCATTGATAGATGGAGAAGTAAAACGGAAAACATAGATGGATTCAAAGACAAAATTACCCTTCACGAGTGCGATATTAAGGATTATCATTCAGTAAAAAAGACGATTGAAGAAGTAATGCCGGAAAAAATTTTTCATCTTGCTGCACAATCCTTTGTTCCAGTATCGTGGAAGGCACCATCAGAAACAATTGCAACAAATGTTATAGGCGAATTAAACATTTTTGAAGCAGTGAAAGAATTAAAAATAAATCCATGGATACAAATTGCCTGTTCGTCTGAAGAATACGGGATGGTTTATGAAAACGAGGTACCGATAAAAGAAACTAATCCGCTGAGGCCTTTGTCTCCGTATGGTGTTTCAAAAGTTGCTCAAGATTTGTTGGGTTATCAGTATCATCAGAGTCACAATTTGAACATAGTAAGAACTCGCACGTTTAATCATGAAGGCCCTCGTCGTGGCGAAGTTTTTGTTACAAGCAATTTTGCCAAACAGATAGCAGAAATAGAAAAAAATAAAAAACCACCAATATTGTATGCAGGAAATCTTGATGCCCGTCGTGATTATACAGATGTTCGGGATATTGTTCGTGCATACTGGCTTGCAACGGAAAAATGTATTGCTGGCGAAGTTTATAATATCTGTTCGGGGCGTGATTGGAAAATAAAGGATATGTTAAATTATCTTTTATCGCTTTCCAAAGTAAGAGTTGAGGTTAAACAAGATCCTGCACGGATGCGACCTTCGGATGTTCAGATATTGCTTGGTGACTGTACCAAATTTAGGGAGCAAACTGGCTGGAAACCTGAAATTCCGTTTGAAAAAACACTGGAAGATACATTGAATTACTGGCGGGAGAGAAATTAGGGACACATCCCATATTATTTTTTGACGTGGATTAAGTAATGTTGTAGAATTCTTCTTGTTGGAGAAGCATAACAAAATACCGATAAAAATTGAGAGAAGAGAATGAAAAATAGGGGATGTGTCCCTAATTTTCCCATTGAATTAATGGAGGGGATGCATATAATGCCGCGGAACAGACACTGAAATAAGGAACACGAAATTGACACAGAACAGATACAGAAAGTTCCGCGTAAGTTCTGTGTATTCACGGAGCGAATTATGAAAGCACTTGTTTTATCAGGTGGAAAAGGAACACGGTTAAGGCCTATTACTCATACGTCGGCGAAACAACTTGTACCAATTGCAAACAAGCCAATACTTTTTTATGGGCTTGAAGCAATTGCTGATAGTGGTATAAAAGATGTCGGAATCGTCGTTGGTGATACTAAAAATGAGATAATGGCTGCAGTTGGTGACGGAAAAAAATTTGGAATAAAAGTTACATATATTCCACAAGATGCACCGCTTGGTCTTGCTCATGCCGTGAAAATATCACAAAGTTTTCTGAAAGACGACGAGTTTGTAATGTATCTCGGCGACAATTTAATCAGAGATGGTATCAAATCTTTTGTAGATCAGTTTAGAGAGAAAAAACCGAACTCGCAGATTCTTCTCGCAAAAGTTTCGAATCCTCAACAATTCGGAGTAGCAGAACTTAAAAATGGAAAAATAATAAAGTTAATTGAAAAACCCAAACAGCCAAAAAGTGATTTAGCATTAGTTGGTGTTTATATGTTTGACAAAAATATTTTTGAAGCGGTCAATAAAATAAAACCCTCTCAAAGAGGGGAACTCGAGATTACAGATGCCATACAATATCTCGTCAATAAAAAATTTAATGTCGTTCCTCATATAATTAATGGCTGGTGGAAAGACACGGGAAAATTAGAGGATATGCTTGAAGCAAATAGAATTATCCTCGACACTCTGAAAAGAGTAGATTTGGGCATTGTAGAAAACTCGAAGATAGAAGGTAAAGTTGTAATTCAAAAAAATGCTGAGATCAAGAATTCAACAATAAGAGGTCCAGTTATCATTGGTGAGAATTGCAAAATTCACAATTCCTACATCGGACCTTTTACCTCTATTTATTTTAATACCGTTATAGAAAACAGCGAAATAGAACATTCAATAATTCTTGAAAACTCAAAAGTGAAAGATGTAAAACGGATTGAAGATTCTTTGATAGGCCAGAATGTGGAGGTTCTGAAATCCGAGAAAAAACCGCAGGCATATAGAATTATGGTTGGTGATTCATCGAAGGTGGAGATAATATGATAAAAGGCGTGTTTGTTAAAGAACTAACTGTTCACAAGGACGAACGTGGGGCATTGTTTGAAATTCTTCGCAGTGATTCTCCTGAATTCAAAAAATTTGGGCAGGCGTATATTACCGTCTGTAAACGAGGATGGGTAAAGGGCTGGCATTATCATAAAATTCAGACGGATAATTTCTGTGTTGTCAAAGGAAAAGCAAAGATTGTTCTGATTGATTTCGCAAAAAAAGAATTTATGGAGTTTGAGCTTTCGGATAAAAAACCATCTATACTAATTATTCCACCAAAAGTTATTCATGGGTTTGAATGTATATCAAAAAATGAGTGTTGGATTATGAATATACCGACAGAAATCTATAAATACAAAAAACCCGATGAATACCGAACTTTATTGAATGACCCCTCGATTCCATACAAACCATGGAGAAAAAGAAAAGGGTTTTGAATAAAATAATTTGAACAAAACAACAAGTAATAGGGGAACAAATGAACATATTAGTCACAGGCGGTTGCGGTTTTATCGGTAGTAACTTCATTTTGCATATATTAAAAAAATATAAAAATTATAAGATTGTGAATCTTGACAAACTAACTTATGCAGGAAACGAAGAAAATCTTTCATCGGTCAAAAATAATCCGAGACATAAATTTGTTAAAGGGGATATTTGTAATAAAAAATTAGTCAATTCATTGATGAAAAAAGTTGATGTCGTTGTTCATTTTGCGGCTGAGAGTCATGTTGATAGAAGTATTTTACACGCAGACGAATTCATAAAAACAAATATAATGGGAACACAAATACTTCTTGATGCCGCGGTGAGATGTGGCAAAAAAAGATTTCATCATATTTCTACTGACGAGGTTTTTGGTGAGTTGAAAAAAACCGGAAAATTTTCTGAAAAAACATCATATAATCCGCGTTCACCTTATTCAGCATCAAAATCGGCTGCCGACCATTTGGTAAGAGCATATTTTTATACTTACTGTTTGCCGATTACAATCTCTAATTGTTCTAATAATTATGGGCCATATCAATTTCCTGAAAAACTAATACCGTTGTTTATAACAAATTTGATTGAGGGTAAAAAAATTCCTGTTTATGGAAGAGGTCAAAATATTCGCGACTGGATTCATGTTGACGATCATAATGAGGGTGTAGATTTAATTCTTCATATGGGAAGAATTGGAGAAACATATTGTTTGGGTGGAAACACGGAAATGAGAAATATAGATATAACAAAAATGATTTTAAAAGAGTTTGATTATGGCAATGGAATGATTGATTTTGTTGAGGATAGAAAAGGACATGATTTTAGATATGCAATTGATTTTACAAAAATAAAAAAAGAACTCGGTTGGTACCCGAAGCACACATTTGAAAAAGGTTTAAAAGAAACAATTGTATGGTATAAGAAAAACGAAAATTGGTGGAAGTCGTTAAAAAATAGAATTATCAAGGACATTACGAAGAAACAATGAAAATTTTGATTACTGGTTGTTCAGGTATGCTCGGAACTGATCTATGTGAGGTGTTAATTGGCGAGAACGAAATCCACGGAGTAGACACTAAACAGCCTACTTGCCACTCATCGCTTATCACTTGTCACTTGCTTGATATTACCGATTTTAGAAAAACATATAAAACGATTACAAAAATTAATCCAGAAATTATAATTCATACTGCTGCGTGGACAGATGTCGACGGTGCTCAAAAAAATCCTAAAGATGCGTATAGACTGAACGTTTTAGGGACAAGAAATATAGCACTTTCCTGTCAACGATTTGATACTGCACTTGTTTATATCTCATCTGATTATATTTTTGATGGAGAAAAAAAAGAGCCATATATTGAATTCGACAGGCCGAATCCACTGTCCGTCTATGGAAAATCAAAATATTATGGCGAACTCGTCGTTCAGCAGTTATTAAATAAATTTTTTATTGTGCGTTCTTCTTGGTTATATGGTATAAATGGAAAAAATTTCGTGAAAACAATTATGAATCTTGCACAGGTAAAGAAAGAACTTAAAGTTGTGAATGACCAAATCGGTTGCCCAACCTATACAAAAGATTTAGCCAAAGCAATAAATGTTTTACTTACAGCTGGTCTTTACGGAATACATCATATAACAAATTCAGAAAGTTGCAGTTGGTATGAATTTGCCAAAGAAATAGTAAAATTATCAGGTAGTGGATGCAAGGTTTTACCGACGACGACCGAAGAATTTAATAGTTTGGCAAAAAGACCCAAAAATTCTGTGTTAAAAAATTTTATGTGGGAATTAAACGGGTTTGAACCGTTAAGAAGTTGGCAAGAAGCATTATTGGATTACTTGAAAGACAACACGGATAAACGCTGATATTGGCGGGGGGGGGCATGCTCCGTTGGAACGACAGGATTTTACACAATATGTGAGTGGCAGGAATAAGTTTTTAAGACGATTAGAAAAAATGCTCTTGACAATAATGTGAAACATTTGCTAAAATACGGATACTATGATACCCAGATTTATAGAAAATCAGATATCGGCTTCTCTGAAGACAGGTAAGGTTATCGGGCTTTTCGGTGCTAGAAGAACCGGCAAAACAGTGTTGATGAATTTAGTGAAAGAAAAATTAAAAAACAAACCTGTTTTGATGGTAAATGGCGAAAATCTTGATGTAATAGAAGTTTTGTCAAGTCGTAGATTGAATGTCTTAGAAAAGTTCGTTTCCGGATATAAATATCTTTTTATTGACGAGGCGCAAAAAATACCGGATATAGGGCTTAACCTGAAACTTATGGTTGATAGTATTCCCGGAGTTTCAATTTTTGTTTCTGGCTCGTCCGCATTTGATTTAAAAAATAAAATAGGCGAACCGCTGGTGGGAAGGAGCAAGTTCTACTATCTCTATCCGATATCGCAATTGGAAATAAACAGACATTACGACTTTTTAAAAAATAAGGAAGGGCTGGAAGATAGATTAATATACGGAATGTATCCGCAGGTGCTTACGGAAAAAACTTTGAGAGGTAAAAAAGAACTTCTTGAATCCGTAAGAGACGGGTATCTATTAAAAGACATACTGCTGTTGGATAATCTTAAAAATTCCTTGTTTGTTTTTAATTTGTTGCGGCTTATAGCATTTCAAATAGGCAACGACATTTCATATACTGAACTTGCCGGCCATCTGAATTCAAATAAAAAAACGGTTATGAGATATCTTGAATTGTTGGAAAAATCATTTGTATTATTTTCTTTATACGGGTTCAGCAGGAATTTAAGAAAGGAATACACCAAAACACCGCGTTATTATTTTTGGGATAATGGTATAAGGAACACTGTCATATCAAATTACAATGGAATTACCCTGCGGGATGATATCGGAAAATTGTGGGAAAACTATTGTATATCAGAAAGGATAAAAAAATTAAACTACAAAAATGTTCGTTGCAATAAATATTTTTGGAGAACTTACGACAAGAAAGAAATTGATTTAGTTGAAGAACGTGGTGGCCGTCTTTATGGTTTTGAGTGCAAGTGGAAAGCGCAAAATGTAAAACCCCCAAAAGATTTTATTGAAACATATAAGAATTCAAAATTTGCCGTTATAAATCAGGATAATTATTGTGATATCATCGGATAATGAAATAATGGGGACGGAGAAAAGAGAGATTAGGTAGTTGCGAGGTTTCCTCGCTATTGGGTAGTTGCTCCTCGCTATTAGGAAATGAATTATGCGAATTAAAATTAAAACAAAATTTGTAGCGGTCGCATTACGATGCGACTTCCTTTTATCCTTAATTTTTCTCCTGCTTTTTACTTGCCCGGTATTTTCCAAAAACATTGCAGTAATCCCTTTTCAGAATATCACCGGTGACAAAGAAAAAAACTGGATAGGTGCAGGTTTTTCAGAAACCTTAACTACAAAACTTGTTAAGGTAAGTGAAATAACTGTACTTGAAAGAGAAAATCTATCAAAAATATTAGAAGAAATAAATTTTCAATATACCGGCGCTGTTGACGAAAATACCGCAGTTAAAATGGGTAAAATGTATGGTGCAGATGTGATGATTTTTGGCTCTTTTCAGGTTATGGGAGATAAATTAAGAATTACTGCAAGATTTGTGGATGTTCAGACCATAAAAGTAATTGACACAGCAGAGGCAAATGGAAATATCTCCGATATTTTTAAACTTCAGGATGAAATTGCATTTAATTTATTGAATAGCTTGAAAATAGTTTTGGGTGAAAAAGAAAAAGAAGAAATAAAAATAAATCCAACCGAAAACCTAACCGCATACCAATGGTTCAGTAAAGGAATTGAGGCATATAATGAGGCATGTGATAAAGAAATAGATGCAACGATTGAGATGCATGATTTAAATGAAAAACTTTATAGTAAAGATAAAGCATTAGAACTTTATCGTGAAGCAACAAAATCAATATATGATAAAACAATAGAATATTATACAGAGGCGATTGAAATAGATAAAAATTATGTAGATGCCTATATCAACCGCGGAAAGACTTATATTAGGAAAGGTTTATATGATGAAGCAATAGAAGATTATAATAAAGCAATTGAAATAAACCCAAAACTTGCAGAGGCTTACTATCGTCGGGGAATTGCTTATAAATGTGGAAAAGGTTGGGAAAAATTAGCAATGAAAGATTTTAACAAAGCTGCTAAATTAGGCGATTACTCATATTTTGCCGGTGAATTGCGTATAAAAGGACTTAAAAGTGAAGGGGAGGGTAAAATTGATGAAGCAATAGAATACTATACAAAAGCAATAAAACTAAACCCAAAAGATGCGGTTAATTATGGATGTCGGGCGACGGCTTATTATAAAAAAAATAGTTTTAATGAAGCAATTAAGGATTATACAAAAGCAATAGAAATAGAACCAGGGGAAGCAAGTTATGGCTATTATATTATACGAGGACACTCTTATCGTGAAAAAGGTTTATATGACGAGGCAATTAAAGAATATACAAAAGTAATGGAGTTTTATTCGGCGGAGCCTGAATCATTTTTGTTTTATTTCCGTGGAATAACGTATCATAAAAAAGGTTTAGATAAATTGGCAATAAAAGACCTTAAAAAGGCTGCAGACTTAGGGAATGAAAACGCAAAGCAAAACTTAAAAAAGTTTTTTAATATTGATTATTGAAAATTATACAGGAAAAATTGGGACAGATTGGGCTCAATTTCCATAAGATTTACGGTTTGACAGATGAAGAAATAAAAATCGCGGAAGGTAAATATGTCTGAGTTTGAAAAGTGGTTAACAATATGTGCCTCAGTTATTACTATAATTGGTTCCTTGCTCGGTTTCTTTTTTGGAAAAAGAAAAGGAGTGAAGATGATGCAAGAGCAGAAGCAGGTTTCGGATGACAAAAAACAGTATCAAAAACAAATGTTTGAAAATTAAAGAGAAAATGGGGATATATGCTTGATAAAAAAACGAGTCAAGAACAATATCAGAGCATAAATGTTGCCAATGCAGAACATGGTATGACAGACAGTATTAGATGTAGGTTTGTTGCAGAAGATACTGGGTATATTCCGATGGGTCCCGCTTTTTTAAGAATGGCGAATGAAGTTAAGGTGTTGATTTATAAAGGTGAAGTGAAAAAAGTATTTTGTTCTTATTTTGAAAATGGGAATTGTAAAAGCCCATACAATAATGAACAAGAAAAAAAATGTTATTTGTATAAATAAAAATACCACCAGCTCTGGAAAATGTGAAAAAACCAAAAATCCGGGGCGTCCTGCATTTTGATTAGCGGGAATAAATTTCTTGTTCGGTAAAAAATGAAAACTGTAAAAAATAAAAACAACTATGCATTTATTGATAGCCAGAATTTGAATCTTTCAATTCGCGAACAGGGTTAGATGCTTGATTTCAAACGGTTCAAAAAATATTTAGAAGATAAATATTCTATTACAAAAGCATTTTTGTTTATCGGATATGTTCCCACAAACGAGAGTTTGTATACTTCATTACAAAAATATGGTTACATTTTGATATTTAAACCGACTTTATTGCTACCGGATGGTAAGGTTAAGGGCAATATAGATGCTGAACTGGTTTTGCACGCTATGATAGAATATCCTAATTACGATAAGGCGGTGATTGTTACAGGTGACGGCGACTTTCATTGCTTAATTGAATACCTTAAAAAACAGGGTAAATTGGAAAGATTGCTAATACCAAATCGTAATAAATATTCTTTTCTTCTGCGGAAGTTTCGACATAATATGGCTTTTGTTGATGATTTGCGCGGGAAGTTGGAGTATAAATGAAAAAGGGGCATTCCGCGGGACGAACCCTTTGGATAACCCCTCATCGTGATTCAACGTGAGTATATATAAAAATTTGATTTTTGTCAAGTATTTTTTTGGAATATGAAAAATATAAACATCAGGCAAAATTTGCCGTTAAAAGATGAATATACTTTTGACTTTTTGGAATTAGGTGAAGAGCATTCGGAAAAACAGTTGGAAGTTGAACTGATTAACAATGTTGGATCGCTGAAAAAGTCATCAACGGTCTTGATTACACAGATATAATGTTCATTATATCGGGAGATACAGATTATGAAATTATCAGTTATAGGGACAGGTTATGTCGGATTGACGACGGGTGTTTGCCTTGCTGATATTGGACATTCCGTTATTTGTGTTGATAACGATAATGCCAAAATTGCTCTTTTGAAAAAGAATAAATCTCCAATTTACGAGCCGCAACTTGAAGAAATCCTGAAAAAAAATGTTCAAAATAAACGGCTGTCATTTTCAACAAATATAAAAGAAGCCGTCATAAAATCAGATGTGATTTTTATTTGTGTTGGGACACCGCCGCGTGAGGATGGTTCTGCTGATTTGTCGTATATTGAAAACGTAGCATCGGAAATTGCAAAAAATATGAGTAGTTATAAATTGATTGTTGACAAATCAACAGTTCCGGTTGATACTGGCGAAAAGGTTGAAATGACAATCAAGAGAAATCTCAAAAAAAATATTCCCTTTGATATTGCGTCAAATCCGGAATTTTTAAGAGAGGGTTCTGCCGTTTACGATACTTTTAATCCAGACAGAATAGTTATTGGTGTTTCGTCGGAAAAAGCAGAAAAGATATTAAGAGAAATTTATAAACCATTAAAAACAAAAATTCTTGTTACCGATATAAAAAGTGCGGAAATTATTAAACACGCGTCCAATTCTTTTCTTGCTACAAAAATTTCTTTTATAAACGCAGTTGCAAATATATGTGAACGTTGCGGTGCAGACGTTGAAAAGGTTGCCGAAGGCATTGGATTGGACAAAAGAATTGGTGCCGCATTTCTCGATGCTGGGATTGGTTTTGGCGGGTTTTGTTTTCCTAAGGATCTTGAAGCATTTTTGTGGATTTCGAAAAAATTGGGTTACGAATTTGATTTATTAAAAAATGTCAGAGAGATAAATGAATATCAAAAGCACAGTTTTATTAAAAAAATCGAGGATGCTTTATGGATTGTCAAAGGTAAAACTATCGGCATTTTGGGGTTGGCATTTAAACCAAATACGGACGACATGAGATTTGCACCGTCGATTGATATAATAAATGCTCTTCAAAACGAAGGTGCAAAAATAAAGGTGTTTGATCCGAAGGCGACCGAAAAAGCAAAAGAGGTTTTAAAAAATGTCGTGTATTGCGATAATCCATATGAGGTTGCAAAAAATTCTGATTGTCTTGCAATTTTAACAGAATGGGAAGAAATAAAAAAAATTGATTTGGAAAAAATAAAAAAACTTTTGAAACATCCAATAATCATTGATGGAAGAAATATTTTTAATCCCAAAAAAATGGAAAAACTCGGGTTTATTTATAGAGGAGTTGGACGTTAATGGATAAAATTATGCAAGTACTAATTACTGGTGGTGCGGGTTTTATTGGCAGTCATTTGTGTGATAGATTTATTCGAGATGGCCATTATGTTACCTGCATGGATAATCTTCTTACAGGTTCACTAAAAAACATAGCACATCTAAAAAAAGAGAAAAAATTTAAGTTCGTAAAGCACAATGTAACAAAACACATAACGGTAAATGGCTCTGTAGACGCAATTCTTCATTTTGCATCACCTGCATCGCCGATTGATTATATAAAATTGCCTATTCAAACATTAAAAGTTGGTTCACTTGGTACCCACAATGCACTTGGTCTTGCAAAAGAAAAAAAAGCGAGATTTCTACTTGCATCAACATCGGAAGTTTATGGTGATCCGCTTGTTCATCCTCAGAAAGAAAGTTATTGGGGAAATGTAAATTGTATTGGTCCAAGGGGCGTCTACGATGAAGCAAAAAGATTTGCCGAAGCAATTACGATGGCATATCACAGAATTCACAAAGTTGATACAAAAATTATAAGAATTTTTAATACTTTCGGAGAAAGAATGCGGCTTAACGACGGAAGAGTGGTACCTAATTTCATATATCAGGCGATAAAAGGTATGCCTCTAACTATTTATGGAAGTGGTAGACAAACCAGAAGTTTTTGTTATGTGTCTGATATGGTAGACGGTATTTTGCGACTTTTAATGTCATCCGCTAATGAACCTGTGAATATAGGTAATCCCGATGAATATTCAATTTTGGAGTTTGCAAAAATAATATTAAAATTAACAAACTCAAAAAGTAAAATAGTTTTTGAAAAACTTCCAGTAGACGATCCAAAAATGAGACAACCGAATATTTCAAGAGCAAAAAAAATATTAAAATGGAGTCCGAAAGTATCCATTGAAGAAGGAATTGAAAAAACCATAAAATGGTTTGCACAAAAAGCAGAATTGAAAATTAAGGATTAAGAGAGCAGGATTAAATTGCAAGGATTAAGAAACTTAATTCTTAAAGCGAAGATTTCTACCAATATGCCGCCCCCCTATGGGGCTGTGATACATATGGAATTTATAGATGTTAATCCAATTGTTCCGCCGTGCAATACTTCACAATATCGGTAGCATGTCATTAAGCGGTTTTACAGGAGAAATGATGAAAGTTTTGGTGACAGGTGGTGCTGGGTTTATTGGTTCACATATTGTTGAGCAATTGCTGAAAATGAAAATGAATGTAATAGTATTGGATAATTTCTGTACTGGCAAAAAAGAAAATTTGAATTTTTCTCCTTCTTCCTCCCCATCTTCTCTTGAAATTGTTAAGGGTGACATCAGGGATGAAAAAATGGTTGCAAAAGTTATGAAGGGTGTTGATTTCGTTTTTCACGAGGCAGCTTTGCGATCAGTACCTCGCTCTATCGACGATCCCATTTCAACAAATAATGTAAATATAACAGGCACGCTTAATCTTTTGATTGCCGCCAAAAATGAAAAAGTGAAAAGATTTATCTATGCATCATCTTCGTCGGTGTACGGTGATACAAAAGAACTTCCAAAAAAAGAATTGCAAAAACCACAGCCGATTTCTCCATATGCTGTTTCAAAATTGACTGGAGAATATTACTGTCAAGTTTTTTCGAAAACATTTGGGCTTGAGACGGTTTCGTTACGTTATTTTAATGTTTTTGGTCCTCGTCAGGATCCAGAGTCAAAATACGCAGTTGTCGTGCCTATATTTATTTATTGTGGACTTAAAAATAAACCGTTTGAAGTTCACAGCGATGGCAAACAATCGCGAGATTTTACATATATTGACAATGTAGTAAGTGCAAACATTTTATCTTTAACTGCAAAAAATGTATCGGGGAAAGTTTTTAATATTGCTTGTAATAAGAAACACTCTATTTTGGAAATCGCATATAATGTCGGAAAAGTTTTAGGAATAAAACCGAAGTTTGTATACAAGCCGAAAAGGGTCGGAGATGTAAGACATACCCTCGCAGATATAACCTTTGCAGGAAAAATTTTGAAATACAAGCCGTTGATTAATTTTGAAGATGGTATGAAAAAAACAGTGGAGTATTTTAGGAAATTTTATGCTTAAAGAAAAAATTGAGAAAAAACAAGCAGTTATATCAATTATAGGTCTCGGATATGTAGGGCTTCCACTTGCTATAGAGTTTGCCAAGAGTGGTTTCAAAACTATTGGTCTAGATATTGACGAAAGAAAAATTTCATCGTTGAAAAACAAAACAAGTTATATTAAACATATTCCGTCAGAAAATATAAAAAATCTCAAAAATTTCGAAGCATCATCAGATTTTTCAAAATTGAAGATTTGCGATTGTATTATTGTATGTGTGCCGACACCATTAACCAAAATGAAAGAGCCCAACATGAGTTTTGTAGTAGAAACATCTGAAGTTATTGCAAAATATCTACACAAAGAACAGGTAGTTATTCTTGAAAGTACAACATATCCTGGCACTACGGACGAGGTTGTAAAACCGATATTAGAAAAAACAGGGCTTAAAGCAGGAGTCGATTTTTATCTTGCTTTTTCACCAGAGCGTGAGGATCCTGGCAATAAAAATTACTCAACAAAAACAATTCCCAAAGTAGTCGGAGGAATAAACAAAATTTCAACAGAAATTGCCTCGCTTCTCTACGCAAGCGTGTTAGATAAAATTATTCCAGTATCGTCTATGAAAGTCGCAGAAGCTACAAAAATGCTTGAAAATACTTTTCGTGCCGTCAATATCGCAATGATAAACGAACTTAAAATTCTGTTTGATAAAATGGATTTTAATATTTGGGAAGTTATTGAGGCAAGTAAAACGAAACCATTTGGGTTTATGCCTTTTTATCCTGGGCCTGGCTGGGGTGGACACTGTATTCCCATCGATCCATTTTATCTTTCTTGGAAAGCAAAACAATACAATTTTAACTTAAAGTTTATAGAACTCGCTGGTGAAATAAATACAAGAATGCCAGAATATGTCATTGAAAAATTACAAAATGCACTTAATGAAAAAGGCGTTGCACTTAAAAATTCAAAGATTCTAATATTGGGAATGGCTTATAAAAAAGACTCTGATGATATAAGAGAATCTCCGTCTTTGGAATTGTTAGAAATTTTAGAAAAAAAAGGTGCTATTGTTTCATACAATGACCCTTATATTTCTAAAATTCCAAAAATGCGTCGTCATCAAATTGAAAAAAAATCCGTCGATATAACAACCAATAATCTTAAAAAGTTTGATGCTGTTTTAATTTCAACTAATCATACTTTATACGATTACGATTTTATCTTAAAGAATTCAAAATTAATTGTTGATACCCGAAATGCAATAGAAAAAAAAGATAAAAAAGTAGTTAAGGCATAAAACACGAAACAAATACGCAACTTTTAATTTTCATTTCAGCGGGCTGGCTAAAATCAAGTGCAAATATTTTACATCGGCTTCGCGGCATTTTTATAGAATCGGATGCAACGTTTTGCGTCGGTTTCACGGTATTCCCATGAATATACCAAAAACTATCATAAATTCCATACTTAATTTTTTTTATCCCAATGTTTGTATTGTTTGCGGGGATAGTACTGATGGAAATAATTTATCGATTTGTCGAAAATGTTTAGATAAAATTGAATACATAAAACCATTATGTTGTCAGACTTGTAGTCAACCGCTTCCTGACGGTGGGGCGCATTGCTGGCAGTGTCGCAAAACAAAATATCATTTTGAAAAAATTGTTGCTGTTGGTAAATATGTAGATGTTTTGCGGGAGTTGATACTTAAATTTAAGAAAAAAGATTTTTTGAAAAATGTTCTTGGCAATTTATTGATTAAGGTTTTGAAAAAAAATGTTAATATTAAGGAGTTTGATTTAATTGTAGCAGTACCATTAAGCAAAAAAAAGGAATTTTTCAGAGGATATAATCAATCGCAACTTTTATCTGAATTTATTGCATGTAAATTTGATAAACAAGTAATCAAAGGAAATCTTATTAGGGCAAGGAACACAAAGTCTCAATTTGAATTGACCCGCGAAGAACGTTTAATCAATTTAAAAAATGCCTTCAAAGTCAAAAATCCATTAGTATTTGAAAATAAAAACGTTATTCTTGTGGATGATATTGCAACAACTTGTTCAACATTGGAAGAATGTTCGATAGTATTAAAGAATGCTGGTGCAAAAAAAGTTTTGTGTGCCGTTTTGGCACGGGATTAAATATATGAATATATTAAAAAATATAAATGAAGTTATAAAAAGTGAAATTGAAACGTTAGTGGTTTTAGAAAAAAATATTGATGTATCGTATGAAAAAGCGGTAAAGATGATTTTTAATTGTCGTGGAAAAGTGATTGTTACGGGTGTTGGAAAATCAGGTAACATTGCTCAAAAAATCGCGGCAACATTAGTATCAACAGGAACACTGGCGATATATCTTCATCCGACGGAAGGGATGCACGGTTCGCTTGGCGTTGTTTGCAAAAACGATATAATTTTCGCCATAGGTAAATCAGGAGAAAGTGAAGAACTTTTGGGAATTCTTAGAACCATCAAAAAAATTGGTGCAAAAATAATTTCCATAACTGCAAATCTTGAATCAACGCTCGCAAAAAGTTCAGATATAATTTTATATACTCCGATAAAGCAAGAGGTATGCCCTTTGAATTTGTGTCCGACCAACTCAACAACGGTTGCTCTGGTTGTTGGCGATGCTATAGCAGTTACGCTTATGAAAATGAGGAAATTTAAGCCAGAAGATTTTGGTTTGCTTCATCCTGGTGGCGTAATAGGCAAACGATTGCTTCTTACTATTGGTGACATTATGCGATCTGGTAACGATAATTCCACAGTTAGAATAGACGATTCGATAGAAAATATGCTTCTTGAAATAACAAAAAAAAGATGCGGCGCAGTATCGATTATTGATAAAAATCAAAAATTATTAGGTTTTATTACCGACTATGATATAAGAAAAATTTTTGAAAAAAAAGAGGACATATTTTCCAAAAAAATAAAAGATATTATGAATCCAAAACCGATATTTATATATTCCGACGTAAAGGTGGTAGTTGCGATTGCTGTTATGCAAAATCGTGAAAAGACGATTGTAGTTTTACCCGTAGTAAATAAACAAAAGAATGCTATAGGAATAATTCATATGCAGGATATTTTAGCGAAGGGTTTGTGAGGAGTGGGGATGGTTGTGATGACAAACAGAACGATATTGGTGACAGAATTAGATTTGGTTGTATCGCTGTTATTATAATCTCAGAGAGGAATATTTTATGAAAATACAAATGGTAGATTTAGCGGCAAGTTATCCAGAGGTTAGGGCTGAAATCGATATCGCAATAAAAAATGTTTTAGATAAAACAAATTTTATTCTTGGCGAAGAAGTAAAAAAGTTTGAAGAAGATTTTGCAAAATACTGCGGCGTAAAATATGCTGTTGGTGTTGCCAATGGGACCGATGCTTTAAAAATTGCGATACTTGCTTGCGGTATTAAAAAAGGCGATGAAATTATTACAACACCATTTACTTTTATTGCAACAAGTGAGGCAATCGTTCAATCTGGTGCTGTTCCTGTTTTTGTGGATATTGATGAAAAGACATATAATATCGACACTGACAAAATTGAAGAGTATATAAAATTCAAAATTCAGAATTCAGAATTCAAAACAAAGGCAATCCTGCCCGTTCATTTATATGGTCATCCATGTAATATGGATAAAATTTTAGAAATTGCAAGAAAATACAATTTGAAAGTTATAGAAGATTGTGCTCAAGCATTTTCAGCTAAGTATAAACTTCCGATTTCCGATTTCCGATTCACGGGTTCTATAGGCGATGTTGGTTGTTTCAGTTTTTTCCCTGCGAAAAATCTCGGTTGTTTTGGTGATGGTGGGATGGTTATTACGAACAGTAAAGAAATTTATGAAAATGCAAAAGCGTTGAGAAACCATGGACAGCGTCAAAAATATTTTTCAGAAATTGACGGCTTTAATTCGCGATTAGACACAATTCAAGCAGCGATTCTTTCAGTTAGGTTGAAATATATAGATAAATGGACGGAAATGCGAAATGAAGTTGCAAAAAAATACAACGAACTATTGAAAGATGTTTCTATTGTACCGACAGTTTCAGAAAATTGTCTCCATTCGTTTAATTATTACACAATTCGATTTAAGAGCAAGGATGAAAGAAATAAAGTTCAAAAATATCTGATAGATAACAATATACCGTGTCAGATTTACTATCCACAATCGCTGCATTTGCAAAAAGTTTATGAAAATTTGGGTTACAAAAAAGGTGATTTTCCAGTTTCAGAAATGGCACAAGACGACACGCTCTCTTTGCCGATGTACCCAGAATTGGACGACGAAAAAATAAAATATATCGTCAGCAAAATAAAAGATGGTTTGTTATAGCGGTGGATGTAAATCCACTTGATGCGATTTCAAAAATAAAACATAAATATGGATGGCTCTCTGACATCCCTGATAATAGGGATTTTCTTTATGCAAGGATAATAAAGATTCCAAAAGTATTGCCTGACAAAATTGATTTAAGAAAAGGATGTTCTTCTGTTAAAAACCAGGGTCAATTAGGAAGTTGCACTGCCAATGCTTTGGCAGGCAATTTAGAATTTTTGGATATTCAGGATGGAAATGGTTATACTGACCAGAGTCGGTTGTTCGTTTATTATAGTGAAAGATTATTGTGTGACACAGTTAATGACGACTCATGGGTTTCACGGTCTTTAATAGGAGGTCTTTATGGAAGAGCAAGAAATTGATTTATTGGATTATTTGAGGGTATTGAAAAGGAAGTGGAAATTGGTTGTTGGGGTTATAGTCGCTATTGCTGTTATTTCAGCGGTGATTTCACTTTTATTGCCAAAGATCTACCAAACCACGGCGATTATTGAGCCGGCAAAAATTCAGAAAATACCGGTTGAGACCGCCGCAACATTAGAATTGTTATTCAAAAATCCGCTGAATCCGTACTTGAAAGAAATTGTATTGGCCATGAATATAGATGAAAATAAAGCATATAAATTAGATAAAAATTTTAAGATAGTTGATAAAATAGGTTATTTGAGTATATTAAGCAACGGCAAATCGCCCAACGAAGCCAAAAAATTATCTGACTTACTGTGCTCATTAATTTTGAAAAGGCATGCCGACTTGATGGTTGATGTACTGAAAATATCAGACTATGAAATAAATAACATAAAAGAGCAGATTTTGTTAGTAAAAAAGGATGTTGGGCAAGTGAACAAAAAACTTTTGATGAAGGAGAGTGCGGATACACAGGGACAGGGATTCGTGTTTCAAGGACTAATTCAATCAAAGGAAAACGCATTAAAAAGACAAACGGAATTAGAGGAAAGATTAAGAGCGAAGAATATAGAATTAAAATACTATACAAAGTCGGCAAAAATTGTTGCTGAGGCATCAGTTCCTCGGTTTCCAATTGCCCCGCAAAAAGTAACAATAGTTTTAATTGCTACTTTATTTGGTTTTTTTATCTCCATATTTTCAGCATTTGTTATTGAGTTTTTCCAAAAAAACACATTGTAAAAACTTATTTTACTTTTCAACTCTGTCGCATAGATTAAAGATAAAAGAGGAAATATGATTGATATTGAGTTTTATTTGAATGAAATTGTTAGAAAAATTACCAGCAATTTCAATCCAGAGAAAATCATTCTTTTTGGTTCTTATGCATATGGTCATCCTACGACTGACAGTGATATTGACATTATGGTGGTGATGAATACTGAGGAAAAACCGCATAAAAGAGCTGCATCTTTAAGAAAATTACTTAAAAATTTAGGTGTTCCAAAAGACATTATTGTAAAGACGCCAAATGAATTTGAACGATTTAAGGATATTATTGGGACAATTGTTTATCCTGCTGCTCATAAAGGGAAAGTTCTCTATGAAAAAAAATGATAAATTAGAGGTTGTAAAAGGCTGGTTTAAGAAGGCGGAAAACGATATTATAAATGCCGATAATACAATTGAGATGGAGACACCACCTTGCGATACGATATGTTTTCATTCTCAACAATGTGCGGAAAAATATCTTAAAGGTTTCCTTACATTTTATGAAATAGAGTTTCCTAAAACTCATTCATTGGAAGATATTATTTTGTTATGCAAACGCGTTGAACCACTGATTGAATCAGAAATAGGTGAAGTAGAGATTTTGTCTAATTATGGTGTAGAGGTTAGATGTCCTGACGAAATTTACTGTGATATATCTAAAGAAGATGCCATAGAGGCAATTAATTTAGCTAAAAAAGTTAAATTAGTTGTCCTACGATATCTGAAAGAGAAAATATAAGAGTAGTGTTGGATTAGTCATTGAATTTTTCCAAAAAAATCCATTGTAGTGTAGCATCATACTTGTGAGCGTGGAATATTCACATAAATTTCTTAACATTGGTACCGTGTCGTAATTGTTATCAAGTCCGTCATTCTAGCATGTTTTTAGCGAGAATCTATTATGAAAAAAAATCAAATCATTGTAAAAATAATAAAGAAAGGTGAATCAGAAATTGTAGAATTCAAAAATAATTTTGACAATGAAACAATAGAAACACTCGTAGCATTTGCCAACACAAAGGGTGGAAAAATATTTATTGGTGTTACCGATGGCGGACGAATTGCGGGTGCCAAAATAGGAAATGAAACTACCCAACAGTGGCTCAATGAAATAAAAACGAAAACCCAACCAGCTCTTATTCCTGACGTAGAAATCGTTGAGGTTTCTGGTAAATGTGTCGTGGTATTTGACATACAAGAATATCCTGTAAAGCCCGTTTCTTTCAGGGGAAGATATTATAAGAGAATAAAAAACTCAAATCATTTAATCCGTATAGAAGAGGTAGTAAATTTGCACTTGAAAACTTTTAACACCAGTTGGGATTATTACACCGATGCTATGCATTCCATTAAAGATATTTCGCTTGAAAAAGTTAACAAATTTATTGACCTAACAAATAAAAACAGAGATGTGAAAATTGTGGACGACCCGTTGTCTGTCCTTAGAAAATTTGAATTATTAAGAAAAGATGGTATTTCACAGGCGTGTTTTTTACTTTTTATGAAGGATACCTCTCTTTTAAGCAGTATTGAAATAGGTAGATTTCAGACAGAAACACTAATCAAGGACAGTTTAAGAATTAGAACCGATCTTTTTACAGAAGTTGAGCAAATACTGGATTTCATTAAGAAACATATAAACAAAAAATATATAATAACAGGTAATGCCCAACGAGAAGAA
>JBDRIG010000046.1:0-3484 GCA_043816185.1 Elusimicrobiota bacterium
TCCTTACCGGGGTTAAAGTCCGGTGTATATATTATACACCACTTTTGATCGTTTGAAAAGATCACAAAAGGTCTGCGCTTTTATGCGTTACTTTATGACCTCCCCGGAAGGAAGCTTGCTTTTCCATTATACCATTGCGAGCCATCGTGTAGCATCCATTAGTATTACTTTTTGAAGTAATGCAAATTGCACCAAAACCAAGAATAATATCATTTTCCAATTTTGCCTTTCCACCAATCGTTATACCGATAGTGTTGTCTTCAATCTCACCGATGACAGTGTAGATTCTACTATCGTTCGTAGTAACCAACCGCTTACCGCCAACAACTGATGCACTTGTGTAGTAGACCTCTGAATATGTTTGTGAAAGTGAAGCAGTCAAATCTTGTGGAGTTGTTTGAAAATTTATACGACCAACAAGTTTTACCGAATCTGTCAGGTCATAGTAAGAATCAACATTGGTACCTATACCTGTTCCATCCGCTTTTGAAGAACCGACCTCATTGCCGGTTATTCCACTCCAACCCGATGTATTAAATGTACCCCAATCATCTCCACCTGTCCAGTCAAAACCATTAGTAACTGGACTATTACCAAGAACGCCGAAGTCGTCTGGTAAGCTGTCTGGTAGTCTTTGTAGATCTCCATCAACAGCGATAACTTCTGCTGTAAGTGGGTCGTAAACATTCGCTGCTTCCTGAGATAAATCAATATTTAATTTAGCGATTGAATCTCTTCTTTTTTCTTGCGAAGTTGGAATAATCCCAATCCGTGTGCCTATATTGAATCTCTCATCGATGTCATATCGTCCACCAATTTCTATTTTAGTTGTGCTATTTATGTTTTCTTCCTTTGCGGTTAAAGAATAGTTATGGGTTAAAACTTCATTTGGAGTTGCCACGGTGGTTATTTGTTGATAGTGATTGCCTGTAATAGATTCTTCTGACGATGATGTTCCATTAATGTCGGCGTCATCAGAAGATATACCAAAACCAAGTTTCAGAGAATCCATTAGTTTGTATGAAGCAAGGAAATTATAATCAGCACCAAATGTCATAATTTCTCTTTTTACTCTTTTATTTTCAATTTGTGTCCAATCACCGGCATCTGCGAAATCGCCATCGTTATTGCTGTCTTCTTGTGTAGTCGCATTTAGTATGGTTTCACCTTCGTTATTTAATGTGTTGATATTAGTATACAAATTTGAACCAGTATTGAAAAGTAGTCCAAATTGAGCATCTGCAAGAGTTCCACTGAAAGGATTACCGAAAGCACCGAGTAGAAATTGATTTGATCCTTGCAAGCCGCCCGTTAAAAAACCACCTAGCGCTCTATCATTTCCTATCGCATTTCCATAAAGGTTTGACAAATTTGTAAACACTCTGTAACCTCTTACGCTCAATAGATCTGATGGGTTTATTGAAAGTGGGTCAGAATACTCATCAGCAACTATACCAACGAGATCCGGATTTATACCAAACATCCTTACAGATATATTGCTGAAGTTTGCAAATACCGATGTTGTCATTGAGACAACCAACAACACCAATAAAAACTTTTTTCCACTCAAAGTGGATTTTACTATGTTCAACATATTATTTTACTTCCCTTTTTTTATCTTTTCTGAGTCAAACCTCTTTCTCAAATCAAAGCCCACACGCTAAAATCCAACTTGCACCCATCTCTTTATTTTTAGCACCTCCATTTTGCCGTTTTAAGGTGTCCTCATCTTTTTTTTGTATGAGTTTATGATTCAGGCTGCCACATCAAAATATGTTAATGTGCTTTTTGTAAAGCACTAAGTCGTGCGTCGGAAATATCTTTATAAATTGTCGTAGGATGTAAACTTCCAACGGTCTGATAATATGGAATCGCAGATGCTATATCTCCAGCCATTTCATAGCACCTTGCAACTCCTAATTGTGCTTCGGGAACAAGGTAATGTGCTGGATATTCGTCGATTAGTTGTTTGTACGACCCTATTGCTTCCTGATATTTATTAGCCGCTTCCAAAGAACTTCCAATTCCAAAAATTATCATCACTGACATATCCTCTTTTTTTCTTAGAAGAGGAAGTGCATTTTGATAATGCTTCGCTGCTTCATCATAATTTTTTTTAATATAAAGTGCCTCAGCTTTGTAGAAATTTGCGTATCCGCTCTGAATAGCAGGAGGATTTGATTGTATAGCTTGGTCGCACGACTGGATTACCCGATCAACGAGACCAGCCGTTAGATATATTGCTGCAAATCCAACCTGTTCTTTAGCAAGTTGGGATGATCTTTTCATTCTACCGAGCGTGAACAAAGCGATAATTAAAATTACAATGGCAACAGATATCGCTGTAATTACTTTTTCTTTGTGTAATTTTATGTAGGGAACTGCTTCTTCAACAAAATTCTTAAGCGGGTCGCGTTTCAATTCTTCTTTTACCCATTGTCGCGGCATAATTCTCCTTTAACTAAATTAGTTGCATTTTTTTGCATCTGTATAAAATCATCGTAATTCAGTTTTGCTTCTTTCAAGATTTCTTTTATTTTTTTTTCGTTAAGCAAATCCTCAGGTTGATGTGTATCTGTGTTCATAATAAGTTTTGTGCCTATTTGTTTTGCAAGTTTTGCGATATGCGAATTGCCATTTTTGTGACCATTGCGTGTCGTGATTTCAAGTAAAACATTGTTTTTTTTTGCAAGTTTTACATCCTCTTCTTGAATATATCCTGGATGTGCTAAAATATCACATTTAGATAAAATTGCTGCTTTATTTGTTTCTTTTGGTACTGGTTCAACTGGCGATTCGCCATGGACAACAACAATTTTTGCTCCGAATTTTCGTGCTTGTTTTACTGCTTTTTGAATAAGTTCTGGTGGAACATATGTTATCTCGCATCCAGCGATGATATTTATTTTATAATACTTGTGCAATTCATCTATTATCCGTGCAATTCGTTGTATCACGAAATCCATATTCGAAAAATCGCAATGGTCGGTTATGGCAATAGTTTTATAGCCAGCATTTTTTGCACGAAATACAAGTTCGCTGGGGATTAAAACACCGTCCGAAAAAAAAGTGTGCGTGTGTAGGTCAATCATAATAGAACCAATTGTATAACAAAAAGGGGTCGATTACATAACAAAATCAATCGCAAGTCGAAAAATTAGGAGACAAGGAGACCGTGTCATAACTCCACTCTTGGTCATTGCGAGAGCCGATTTATTGGCTCGTGGCAATCTCGCATGTCATCCCGAGGAAGTGTAGCGACTGAGGGATCTCTTCCAGTCGAAACAGAGAGATCTCTCCTTTCAGTCGAGATGACAAGCATGGGCGTGGCACGATGGAAAAGCGAGATTGCTTCGCTTCGTTCGCCAATCAGACTGTGTCGCAATCCATCTTTTACCATCTAGTGTTGGATTGCAGTACCATATTTTATCATCAGTTGCTATCTTCTATAAAAATGCAACTTTTTAGCTCATTGCGACACAGT
>JBDRIG010000047.1:0-2105 GCA_043816185.1 Elusimicrobiota bacterium
CGCTATACATTTTCGCCTCCGGAATTTTGGATTTGCCATCGGTAAAATTATACCAATTCCGGAGTGAAAAGTCAAATATTTTCTCATCGGTAATCCCGACGGTAATTATGCCCAAGAACTTTTAGGGGTTTTTCAACGGTCTCACTATACCATTGCGAGCGATAGCGAAGCAATCTTTAAAACATTTCTCGTCGGAAAGAGATTGCCGCGGCTTCCTTCGAAAGCCTCGCAATAACCAAAAGTAGAATTCGACACAGTCTGAAAGCGAGAGCCGATTTATTGGCTCGTGGCAAACCTCGGCGTTAAAGACGAGATTGCTTCATCGCTCATTTTATTCGCTTCCCGCAATCAGACTGTGTCGCAATGAGCTAAAAAGTTGCATTTTTATAGAAGATAGCAACTGATGGTAAAATATGGTACTGCAATCCAACACTAGATGGTAAAAGATGGATTGCGACACAGTCTGAATGACGGACAAAGGCGATTGCAATGACGAGCAAAACGTTTTTTCAACAGTGCAACAAAATATGCCAACACACCAGAAAGGATAAGAGAATTTAGCATTTTATTAAATGTGTGACACATTCAATATGTGCTGTTTGCGGAAACATATCTACAGGTTGAATTTCAACAAGTTTATATTTTTGAGAAAGTATTTTTATATCTCTTGCAAGTGTTGCTGGGTTGCATGAAGTATAAATTATCTTTTGTGGATGAATCTTTAGTACAGAGTTTAAGACGGTTTGTGAACAACCAGATCGCGGAGGATCAACGATAATTATATCTGAAAAATCAATTTTTCCTAAAATATAATCAGCATTGCCTTGCATAAAAAACACATTTTTTATACTGTTGATTTTTGCATTTTTTACCGCATCTGAAACCGCTGATGACACTTCTTCAATACCAGTAATTTTTTTGCAATGGGAAGCAAGAAAAAGCGAAATCCCACCACAACCCGAATAGACATCTATAACCTTTTCATTTCCATCAAATTGACAGAAATTTTTTATCACTTCATAAAGTTTTACTGTTTGTAATGTATTAATCTGAAAAAATGAAGACGGAGAAATCTCAAAAATAGTTTCACCAATTTTTTCTTTTATTGTGTCTCTGCCGAAAAGTTTGAAATTTTTATTACCCAAAATAACATTTGTTTTTTCATAATTAATATTTTGATAAATTGACACGACTTCTGGAAATTTTTTTGTTATTTTTTCAACAATTTCTCTCATATATGGAATAAAATTTGTTTTTGAAACAAATATAATCATAAATTTGCCGAGCATAAACGATTGCCTTAAAATTATGTGTCTTAAAACGCCACTTCTTTTGTCTTCATTATATGGTTGAATTTTATATTCGTTTATTAAATTTCTTAATACTAAAATTATTTCATTTGCTTTTTCTGATTGTAAAAAACAATTTTTGATATCAACAATGTGATGTGATTGTGGATGGAAAAATCCCATAATTATATTGCACGGTTTTCCTCCAATCGGCATTTGAATTTTATTTCTATAGTTAAACTGATTAGCCGCAGGAATCATTTCATTAATCTTCAAATCAAAAAAATCCTGAACTATTGCGGTTTTTAATTCAAGTTGATTTTTATAGTTTACCATTTGAAGATTACAACCACCGCAATAAAAGTGAGAAGAAGTGCATGGTGTAAAATGTGAAGGACATGGCGAGCTTATGCGATATGTGGAGGGAGAAATTATGGAAATTATTTTTGCTCGGGCATAGTTTTTTTTGGCTTCGGTTATGGAAACAAGTAGTTTGTCGCCAGGAACAGAATACTGCACCATCACAACGATATTATTATATTTTCCAATACCATCGCCGCCAGTTATAATTTTTTCAATTTTAATTTCTATTTTTTGTCCAATATTAAACATTTGTTAATTGTGAAAGTGTTGTCCAAAAGACTTTTTTATTATAGATTTCGCTCGTGCAGACTCCTCGCAATGGTATAATGGAAAAGCAAGCTTCCTTCCGGGGAGGTCATAAAGTAACGCATAAAAGCGCAGACCTTTTGTGATCTTTTCAAACGATCAAAAGTGGTGTATAATATATACACCGGACTTTAACCCCGGTAAGGA
>JBDRIG010000048.1:0-9522 GCA_043816185.1 Elusimicrobiota bacterium
ACCTTTATTATTGGTGTCATTTACAAATTTATATTCGTTTATCTCCACCCGTTTAGCGGGAAGGAAGCGTGTCAAAAGATGCTGATTTTTGACAAAGGGGATGCTATTTTCTACTTGACATGCTTTTCCATAGATGACAAAGGGGATGCTATTTTCTACTTGACATGCTTTTCCATAGATGACGGCTTGTCATAACGACAACTCAATGCAAAAAAATCTACCAATATGCCATTCCTACAGAATTTTTGGTTTGTCTATGATTGCTGTTTTGCTACCGATATTTTGTTCCCAACGGAACAATTGGTTTGATGTCCACAAATTCCATATGTCCCATAGCCCCGTAGTGATAAAGCTCTCTATTCTTCTATAATCAAGCATTAAAACACAATCTCAAATTCATTTATAGTTTGCTTTTACAGTAGTTTTAATGCCGCCACGTATATTAAAAGTTGCTTCCACGTACATTTCTTTTGGTTTAATAATTTTCACTAAATCGAAAAGAATTTTATTAACAACGCTCTCATGAACAATTCCAACATTTCTAAAACTCTGTAAATAAAGTTTCAGTGATTTTAATTCAACACAGAGACTACCAGGCACATAAATAATTGTAAGTTTTGCAAAATCAGGCTGGCCTGACCATGGACACAAACAGGTGAACTCATCCGTCTCGACGACGACTTCAATTTTTTTACCAACATATTCATAGTCCATCGCAACCAAAAGTTTCGGATTTGCTTCGTTAGAAAATCCCGCTACATTGAATTTGTCTGACAATTCGCCTCCAAACTTTTTAACAATATTGATTTTATCGAACTTCGGTCGAGATATTTTGTTTTTCATTTTTATTTTTCTCACCCCAATTTTGACAGATTTTTTGACCTCCAAAAATTATGACTTATTTTGATTGACGAAAAAACAAAATGCTTGTAGTCTTTTTTATCTTATTCCTAATTTTTTGTGAATCTGCGGAATTATTGAAACATTTTTGAGTTTTGCTTTAGCAAGTTTTTTTAACGAGCAGGTTCTTTTAAACGACATTGTATTAACATTTTTAATGGGTGTTACTGGCTGAATAACCAACGGAATTGAAGCATCGACGTTAGCAATAATTTCAACCGCTTTTTTAAATTCATTATCGGTAGATTTTGAGGTTATAATGATTTTTACAAACACCTTTTTTTTTGCAATTTTCAAAAATTCGAGGTGTTCCCGCCAGTATTCCTGTGGGCATGAAGACGGAAGCTTTATATCCATTGCTACATAATCTATACTATCGATAATTTTAGAAAATTCTTCACAGAGCGTTCCATTGGTGTCAAGATATGTTTTTATTCCACCGCCTACTTGCAAATCAAAGGTTCGTCTTTTCGACGAATAAAGAGGTGCTGAAATAGCTCCCTTTTTTTTAAAGCGTGAAATAATTTCCAAAATTGTCTCGACGTGAAGCAACGGTTCTCCGCCAGTAAAAGAAATAATTGAAACATTTTTTGACTGATCTATTTCTTTTTCAATACTGCTTACAATTTCGGACACTGTCTTAATTTCTCCATTAACAATAGAACGACTTTCTGCGGTATCACAATAATCACATTGTAAATTACATCCAGAAAACCTTACGAAAACCATCGGTGTTCCTACATAAATTCCTTCGCCCTGAATAGATGTAAAAATTTCTGAAATTCTTCCAGTCATATAGTTGGATCTTTTTTGTCTGCTTGAGCAAAACCTTTTGCACGCAAAATACAAGAATCACATTTTCCACATGGTTTTTTCCCACCAGCATAACAAGACCATGTCAACCCAAGTGGAACTTTTAATTTTACTGCTAATTTCACAATCTCTTTTTTTGTTTTGTAAAGCAGTGGAACTTCGATTTTTATACCGCCATTTTTTACCGCCGATATAGCGACGGATATTAGTTTATTAAAATTTTTGTAATACTGTGGACGACAATCAGGATAGCCTGAAAAATCGACCGCATTAGCACCTATAAAAATTTTTTTGGCACCTATTGTTTCAGCAAAAGAAAGGGCATAGCTTAAAAAAATTGTATTTCTGGCGGGAACATACGTTGATGGAATTTGTTGTGGGTTTTCGATATTTTTAATTTTATTATGTGGAATTTTTTTGCTTTTATCAATCAAAGAACTACCACCCCAAGGAAGAAATATTTTTATCGTTTTGTAGTTACAGCCAGCAGAGATGGCAATTTTTTGAGCACTTTTTAATTCACGGCTGTGTCTCTGTCCATAATCAAAAATTAGACAATTGCATTTGTATTTTTCTTTTTCAATGTACAATACTGTTGAAGAATCTAATCCACCTGATAATAAAACCACAACACTATTTTTCATAGTATGTTGCATAGTTTTTATCAGTCTCCCAAACAGTAACTTCAGTAATTTGTAATTTATAATTCTTAATTTGTAGTCTGATTTCTTTATATATATATTTTGCTATATTTTCTGCTGTTGGATTAACACCGCCTTTAGCATTGTCAAAAGACGAGATATCATTCAAGTAACTATGATCAAATTTTGACAACACATTTTTTAGAATTTTTTTTAAATTAATAAAATCAATAAGCATTCCACTTTTGTTAAGAGTTTCTCCAGAAACAGTCAGACGAATTTTGTAATTATGTCCGTGCAATTTTTCGCATTTGCCCTTATAGTTTTTCAAATTGTGTGCCGCAGAAAATTCACTTTCTACCATAATACTATACATAAATCACTCCGTTCATTCTATATCTGTGAGTAGCACTACTTCGTTAAGCGAAACTCATTTACTGACAACCTATTTTATGCTCATGGTCGTTGCAACAGGGTGTCATCTATAATTTACAAATTGAAGTGGAACTGGATAGTCCTTGGATTTTATAAAACCAATTACTGACTGAAGGGCGTCTTTATCTGTACTCGTAACTCTTATCTGTTCATCTTGTATGGCAACCTGAACCCTAAGATTAAGAGTTTTTATGTCCTTTGTAATGCTTTTTGCAAGTTCTTTTTCAATACCACAGACAATATTATCTGTTTCCCTTATGGCACCACTTATGTTGGTTTCTGTTTTTTTCACCGATAACGATTTGTTGCTTATCCCCCTTTTCGCTAACTTTGCCAACAATATTGTTTTTATTTGTTTAAGATAAAAATCCGAACTTGTAGATAAAATAACAATTTTTTCGGTACGATTAAGCTCAATCGTAGAATTAGTTCCTTTTAAGTCAAATCTGTTAATTATCTCTCTCATTGAAATATTAACAGCATCATCTATCGCCTGTAAATCAACCTCTGAAACAATATCAAAACTAAAATTACTTGCCATTTTTTTTCTCCAATAATTCCATCAACTCGTCAACTTCGAAATCAGTATTTTCACATCCATCTTTTGATAACGGATAAAAATATACAGGGATTTTCCATTTTTCACATTCTTTTATTCCATGTGCACCCTCAAAATAACAAGCAATGCCCAGAATTGCCTTGGGATTTAACTGCGCAACCATTTTTTTAACAATGCTTCCTCCTTTCAAAATTCTTAATGCGAGATAGCCATTCGATTTTGCTATTTGTGAAATTTTTGATATTTTACATCCACCGCACTCCGCACACAGATAATAACTTCCAAATTCTTTTGCTTTACATTTTTTTATATTTCTCAAGCATTGAGGCATTAAAATTACTTTTTTATTGGTTGGAATTTGTAAAAACTTTTTTAAATATTTTTTGTTTTTTTCTTGGACGAGTTTCTTATATTCCATTTTTTGCATAGCAAGCAATTTCCGTTGATGGTTTTTAGCGAAGTGCCAACAACATCATATTAAATTTTCGTATAATTTTTTTGTTTTTTCTGCAATATGTGTCCACGAAAAAAATTCTTCAACCCGTTTTCTTCCTTCTTCTCCCATACTTTTCCTTAAATTTTCATCTTTCAAAAGACGATTGACGGCATCGACAATTTGTTTAGAATTTCTTGGTTCAATTAGAAGTCCGGTTTTTTCAGATATCACTACCTCAGTAATTCCACCGGTGGAAGATGCTACAACTGGTGTTTTACATGCCATCGCTTCAAGATTTATTATTCCAAACGGTTCATAGATCGATGGGCAAATAAAAATTTTTGCGGAAGAATACAACTGAACATATTCTTCTTCTTTCAAAAGTTCATGAATCCAGACAATATTTTTTTTCTTCTCAACTCCTTTTGTCATTCGGTCTTCATAATCCTTTGTATCTGCACCCGTAGCACCGAGAACAATTTGCACAGGAATTTCATCTGCCGACTCAACAAGATATTCAAGTCCTTTTTGAGGAGTCGGTCTTCCAACAAATAAAACATAATCGTCGGCAATTTTGTATTTCTTTTTTAACGAATCGGACAATGGTGTGTGTTTCCATTTGTTTAGATCAACACCGTTATGTATAACCTCAATTTTGTTAAATGGAACATTAAAAAATTTAAGTATATCCTGTCTCATTAGATTGGAAACAGCAATTACTTTGTCTGCCGATTCTATTCCGATTTTTTCGATCAATGTGCTTAATCGATAACCGCGTCCGAGCTGTTCTTGTTTCCACGGCCTCAATGGCTCAAGCGAATGGCAAGTTACAACAAGTGGTATATTGTAGAGAATTTTTGCTAAATATCCACCGAAATGCCCATACCAAGTATGAGCATGAACAATATCAGAATCGATTTCCTCCACTTGTGCAAGCATATTTACGGAAAGGGTTTCGAGTGCTGGTGAAAATTTTTTACCTTTCAACGCTTCCCAACCATTATATCCACGAACTTTTATTTTGTCGTCCGCTTTCTGGTCGCCAAAACATCTTACTTCAACATCCATAATTTTGGAAAGTTCTTGCGACAAGTATCTCAAATGAACCCCAGCTCCACCGTAAATATACGGTGGGTATTCTTTTGCCATCATTGTAACTTTCATTTTGTTTAACTCCTTATCTTGATTTTTAAAATCTTTGTTTGCACGATTAAATGATTTAGATTATATCTACGATCAAACAAAAGCCGTGTTTGCCAGTTTTCTTAAATTTTAACTCTGCTTTTTAATGCCCTGGTGTCGTAAAATATGCTTGAAATATCGACTGAAAACACTGTTTTTTCGCTTCAGTATTTACCGTATTGGCATAATTTTCATCATATGTTTCGCTGGTATAAACACGCCACAAAATTTCATTATTAAAAAATGTTGCTAATTCTCGTCGTGCATAGACATCGCCATGTTTAACAACTTTTTCTCGTAATTCAAAAAAAGTTTTTGAATGATGTATCGCAAGTTCGTTTGTAACGAAGGCTTGTTTTGCAGCCACAACTTCTTCCACATTTTTTTGTATTCTAAAAATGTATACGGATTCTTTTTGTGGTTCAAATCGAACATAGTTTTCTCTACCATGCCACATATATTTCCTTCCTGTAATTAGTTCTTCAACAATATAATCGCTATCGGATAAAATATCAAATTCTTCAACTGGAACAGTAACCCTTGAATCCTGAGTTTCATATGGATTAAGATTTGCTGCAACAAGAACTACATTATCTTTATATTTTTTTCCGTAAAAAAGCACATTATCATTCGTAGAATTATAAATTCTTAAATTATCATAATACTGTAGGGCAGGATTTGTCCGTCTAATTTCATTTATTTTTTCAATATAATCTTTAATATTTCCGGGTTTGTTCCAGTCATAAGCTTTATACTGGTATTTTTCAGAATCAATATAAATTTCTGTGCCAGAATATGCTTTGCCATCACAGAGTTCATAGCCACTATAAATTCCATAAAGAGATGACAATGTAGCCGCAATCGCCAAACGCATTTTGAAAACAAATCTATTATCAGTTTGAATTATCGGTGGACAAATATCAGGCGTATTTGTAAAAAAATTCCCTCTCAAAAAAGTTGTTAGATAGGAATTGGTGAGTTTTAACATATATTCTATCAATTCGTTTTTTCCATTCCGCCAAGTAAAATAAGTATATGATTGAGAAAAACCACATCTTGCAAGTTCTTCCAATTTTTCATAATTTGTAAATGCTTCGGCAAGAAAAACCGTGTCTGGATATTTTTTCTTAACTTCATATATCAACCATTTCCAAAATTCCGTCGGTTTTGTATGAGGATTATCGACACGAAAATGTGTAACACCCTGCTGTCTCCAAAATATAAAAATTGATTTCATCTCCTGCCACATTTCATCTTTGTTCGGAGGATAAAAATTGAGAGGATAAATGTCTTCGTATTTTTTCGGTGGATTTTCGGCATAAGCAATTGTTCCGTCGACTCTTTTGTGAAACCACTCTGGATGCTCTTTTACATATGGATGATCGGGCGAACACTGCAACGCAATATCAAGCGCAATTTCAATTCCAGTCTTATTTGATTCTTCTACGAAATGTCTGAAGTCGTCAATTGTCCCAAGTTGCGGTTCTATCGACTTGTGTCCACCACATTCGTTTCCTATCGCCCAAGGACAACCAGGATCGCTTGATTGTGTCGATAATGAATTGTTTGTTCCCTTTCTGAAAGATCTTCCTATTGGATGGATTGGTGGAAGATAAATTACATCAAATCCCATTTTTTTAATATCTGGAAGGCGTTTTTCACAGTCGGAAAAAGTTGCACTTTTACCTAATTGGCTACCCTGCGAACGTGGAAACATTTCATACCATGCAGCAAATCTTGCATATTTTTTTTCAACTATAACTTCTAAAATTTTGCCATAACCATCTATTGTATAATGATAAATGCCTGGCGTTTTAAGGGCTAATGGAAAAATATATTTCTCGCCATCTTTCACCATTGAAACAGTTTTCCACTTTTTTTCTAAAAGTTTTTTGTATTTCAAAACAGGATTTTTGTCGTTTTCTTGTCTATCATCTATTTGACAGACAATTTCACCCACCTGACCAGATTTGACGAGCAGACACGAGACAAGAAAATCACTATCAACTTCCGTTTTAACAGAATATATCCCACCCTCTAATTCCGGATACAAATTTTTAATTTTCATAATTTTTAGTTCTTACACTCAGATGCCATTACTGCACCTACTACTGTGCTTCCCTTAAAAATTTTGCTGCTTGTTCTGGCGGAGTAGGATTAATATAAAAACCAGTTCCCCATTCAAAACCTGCAATCTTTGTTAATCGCGGCATCATCTCGATATGCCAGTGATAATATGGAAGCCTCTCACTCTTGCATGGTAAGTTATGTATGACAAAATTATACGGAGGTGTTTCAATGGCTCTATTCATTCTTCCATTTGTATCCCTCAAAATAGCAGCAAGATTAACAACTTCATGTTTTTGCAAATCTTCAAAAGCAGAAGAATGTACCTTCGGAAGTATACATATTTCAAAAGGAAATCTTGACGCAAAAGGTGTTATACTAATAAAATCCTCGTTTTCTGAGACAATTCTTACATTTGCCTCTATTTCTTCTCTAATAATATCACAAAAAACACATCTCTCTTTATAATCAAAATAGTTACGACTACCTTCCAATTCCTGCTTCACCCTAACTGGTACCGTCGGCATTGCTATTATTTGCGAATGTGGATGAACAACCGACGCACCAGCTATTTGACCATGATTCTTAAAAATGAGTATGTATTCAAAACGATTGTCCTTTTTTAAATCAAGCATTCTGTCACGCCATGCCCAAACAATTTCTTCAACATCCCTATTTTCCAAATCGCAAAATGCGGCATTATGTTTTGCTGTTTCTATTACAACCTCATGAGCACCAATCCCATCCATATAATCAAACATTCCTTCGCCACGACGATTAATGTCTCCTTCAATTTGCAAGACAGGATATTTATTGGGTATAACTCGAACCCACCAACCTTTTTCGTTTTTTTTCGTACCGGGTTCTCTGAAAGAAAGAATTTCTGACTGTGTCATACTTTCATTGCCCGGACAAAAAGGACAATTATCGCTAATTGGCAAAGTTTCTTTTTCGAACTTTGAGAAATCCAATTGTATCTTTCCTCTTTCGGTTGCAATAATTACCCATCGTCCAATAATAGGATCCCGTCTTAATTCTGGCATTTTTTTCTCCTTTGCAGCGATTTAATAAGTGGAAAAGATATTCAGTCCCGCGAATAAGTTCGAGGACTTTCTGGTGCAATGTCTGTAAACTTATCAAAACCGTGATTTTTTAAATATTCGGTTGAATTTTTTAATTCTTCTTTTGTAGCCGATCGATGGGTTTCGTTGACTATTATCGTATCGTCCTTAAGAAATTTGGAAATTTCTGTAAAATTTACCTCTCCAGTTCCAGGTGCTTTGTGATCATAAACATCAACAACATCGTGCAAATGAACGCCAATCAATCTATCAGAATAATTTAAAAGAAATTCAAGACGATTTTTTATAAGCATTTGTTTCTCTGCAATCACTGAATGCCCAACATCATACCAAAGGCCCAACGAACTGCTACAAAATTTTTGAAAAATAATTTCATACTCAGCAAATGATGGTATCTCGTTAGCCCAAAATCTATTTTCAACACCTATTTTTACACTCTTTTTTTGAGCATAAATCATAATTTCATCAAAAGATTTTATTACATTTTCAAGAAAAATTTTACTCTTTGCTTCTCTTTCCATTACAAAAATTTTAAGAAAATTTTTGTAATCGGCATTGCCTTTTGTTTCATTGTATTTTTTTGCCAAAGCATGACCTGTTGTTTCCATATCAATCTCGCCTGAATGAACAACAATCGCTCCGGCACCGACGGAATTCGCAACATCAATTGTCTTTTTTGTAAGCTTAACTGCTAATGCCCTTTCATTTTCATCGGTTGACGCAAGATTATAAGGTGAATAAATCGTTTTACCTAACGGAACAGAATCAAGTTTTGGACAATAATTATGTACAGAAACGATCTTTATTTTTTTGGCAATTTCCGATATAAAATTTTTTGGTACCTCAACATTAAGTTCAACCGCGAAAAACCCCAATGATTTTATTTCCTCTACTAACAAAACAGGGTCATTATATTTTGAAATATTGTATACTGTTGAAAGTGCAATCATAATAAATTAGTGAAACTTCAACCGTTTTATTTGTCCACATTATTTCGATTTGCAGAGTGGATTAGCACTACTTTGCTAAACCCATAGTGTTATTGCGAGAAGTCCCGATTTATCGGGGCAACATGGCAATCTCGGTGCTAAAGTCAACGTCGGGATTGCTTCGCTATCGAGGCTGTCCGACAACCTATTCCGCTTTACCGATGACACAGCGTCAGTAAAAAAATGATGTGTTGTTTGTTGTTATTAGTTGCCAAATACTGCTATATTTTACAAAAAAATGACTGTTTTACGATTTGTCGGACAGCCACTATCGCTCACAATGGTTGATCCACCCTCGTTTATATCTGATTTTACAATGCTCCTTGAGAGCACCGATAGATGACTGAAAACTGATCGCCAGTATTTCTTTTAATTGTAATCATAAGAAAACATTACACCTTTATTATTGGTGTCATTT
>JBDRIG010000049.1:0-29332 GCA_043816185.1 Elusimicrobiota bacterium
TATTTTTTGGCTAAAGCATATGCAGAAAATGAACTTTCTTTAATCAATTTCCTTATAACCAAAGTCGTGGTAGCATTCTTATGTGAACTTGTTTGCATACATCAAGATTATACACCTTAACGTATCGTTAGTCAACAAGTAGTAAGCAACAAGGAAATTGTAACTTTTGTACCTTTACCCACAATACTTTCTAATTTCATATTACCATCAAAATAGTTTGTTATAATCTGATGTACAAAAAAAAGTCCAATTCCTGTACCACTTGATTTAGAAGTAAAAAATGGCTCGAAAACCTTAGAAACCATTTCTTGAGGAATTCCTTTACCATTGTCTTCAATTTCAATACAACCAAATTTATTTGCAGATTCATCTGTCATCTTTTTTTGCTCTGTTGGTAATTTAGAAACAAATACCTTTATTTTAATTATTTTATTTTCTTGCGACATTTCAAACGCTTCCAAAGAATTCATAATTATATTTATTAAACACTGTTGTAAATAAGGCCCGTTTGCAAGAACACAAATTTTATTTGAAAATTCGGTTACAATATTAATGTTTTTTCTATCTATTTCTGGACGGACTAATTCTATTGTTTGGTTTATTATATCAACAACTGATGTCTTCTCAATCTTTATTTCATTAGATTTCGTTGTTCGCAATAAACTATGAATTATTTCATCTGCTTTTTGAGAATCATTCACTATCCTATCTAATGATTCTTGTAATGTTTTATCGCTACTGTATTTTTCAGATAGATATTCGGCAGTAGATTGTATAGCAAACAATGGATTTCTTATTTGATGTGCAATACTTGCTGTAAGTTGAGATATTGTCGACATTTTTTCTATATTGAACATTTTCTGATGAAGCATTTTTATTTCTTTTGATAACCTATGTGCAGAAATACAATTATTGACGACAACTGATATTTTATGCCTATCTAATGGTTTTATCAGATAATCATATGCGCCCAATTTAATTGTCTGAATTGCAGTTTTAACAGTGGCATATGCTGTCATAACTATTATTTCCGTATCATATTTTTTTTCTTTTATTCTTTGTACTAATTCTAACCCGTCCATTCCTGGCATCATAAAATCGGTTAAGACAATATCAAACTGCTCGTTGTTTAATTTTTCTAATGCTTCTCCACCATTAGAAGCTGCCTCAACACTAAAACCATGATCTTCTAAAATATCCTTCGCTAATTCTCTATCGCTAAATTGGTCATCAACTACTAAAATTTTTATCATATTTCTTAGTTAAATATGCTTCATTCTTTATTTTGTATCAAATCTGCAAATTTAATTTTCGTCTCCTCCGAATTAAGAAAACCTTTAATATCCTGCTTCTCCTGTTCTTTTTCATACTGTTTAATAGATAATTCTATTCGTTTTTTCAATTTGTCAACCTTAATAATAACACCTTCTACATCCTCACCAACAATAAGCACATCCGATGGCTTATCAACCCTTGTTTTGGAAATTTCAGATACATGGATAAACCCATGGATATTTTGTTCAAGCTGTATCACACAACCAAAATCCATTAATTTTATTACATGCCCTTTGGCAATTTTACCAACCTCGTACTTGTCAAACGGATTTTCAAAATTTGCCTTATAACTTAACGAAACTTTTTTCTTTTCAGCGTTGGAGTCTGCCACAATTGCCTCAATAACTTGCCCTTCTTCAAAAATATCTTTTGGATGTGCTATCCTGTCTGTCCACGAAATATCAGAAACATGAATTAAACCCTCTACACCGTCTTCTAACATTACAAAAGCACCGAAGTCAACAAGCGATGTTATTTTACCTTTTACCTTCATTCCTGGCTTATAATTTTTTTCAACATCATCCCAAGGATTTTTCTGAAGTTGTTTTAATCCAAGTGCAACCTTACCTTTTTTAGGATCAAATTTTAATACCTTAACTGTAAGTTCGTCACCAATCTTGTATACTTGAGAAAGATTTTCAATCCGCTTGTACGAAACATCGTTAATATGAAGAAGGCCATCGATGCCACCAATATCAACAAAAATACCAAAATTGGTAATGGTCGTAATCTTACTTTTTATGATATCGCCTTCTTTAATCGAAGAAAACACCTTTTGTTTTTGAATCTCGCTTTTTTCTAATTCTACAATCCTATTCGATACAACAATATTTTTATTTCCTTTGTCAAACTCTGTAATTTTTACATCTATAGTTATCCCAATAACCTGTTGTGAAGAGTATTTTCTTGACAACTGTGAGGATGGCATAAATGCAAAAATACCTTCTATGTCTACCTCATAGCCACCATTTATTTTTTTTGTTATTTTACTTTTGATTATTTCTTTTGACTTAAATTTTTCGTCGATGTTTTCCCATACTACAATATCTCTTGCTTTTGTATAAGAAATAGTTGGGTGGCCATCTTGTGAATCCAAACGAACTATAAATATATCGATCTTGGAACCTATCTCTGGAGGCGTCTGAAAATCAGCAACATCCACAAAACCATCCCTTTTTAAACCCAAATTTACGACAACCTGACCATCTGTAATGGCAATAACTTTTGACTTTACAATCTGGCCTGGCTCCAACTTCTGAATCTCTGACATCTTATACATTAGCATTTCATCCATACTACTTTCCTATCCCCCTTTTTTTCAACGATTTTTACCACAAATCGCTTTTATTTTTTTGACCGTTTCTTCTATAATCCAATCTGGCGTTGAAGCACCCGCAACAATCCCAACACACTTTATATTTTCAAACCATTTGTTTTTTACTTCTTCCGCCATTTCAATGTGATATGTTTTTTTCTGTATTTTTTTTGATATGGAGGCAAGTCGTTTTGTGTTCGCAGAATCTTTTCCTCCCAAAACAAGTATTATATCACATTTCTTTGCCAATTTCATCGCTTCATTCTGCCTGTTTATAGCGTCAGGACAAATAGTGTTAAATATCTTGAATTCGTTTGAATGGCTCAAAAGATTGGACACAATTTTTATAAAGTTTTCTGATGATTGTGTTGTTTGTGTGATGATACCAATTTTAGAAACAAATTTCAATTTTTTAGTATCCCCGCTGGTTTTTAATATAACTGTATTTTTTGGCAGATATGAAAAAATATATTTTATCTCTGGGTGTATTGGATTTCCGATAATAACAACCCTATAACCTTCTTTAGAAAGTTTTTCTGCATAATTTTTAGATCTCGTAACATATGGACAAGTGGCGTCCAAAATCTTTATTCCTTCCGCTTCCGCTTCCTGTAATGTTTTTTTAGGAATACCATGAGCACAAATTATTATAGTTCCATTTTTTACATCGGATGTTTTTTGTATAACTTTTATTCCCTTATTTTCAAGTTTCTCTACCACCTGTGGGTTATGAATTATTGGACCTACCGTGTAAACATTGCCAGATTTATTTGAAATATTTAATGCTATATCTATCGCACGACGAACACCAAAACAAAAACCAGAATTTTTGGCAATAATTATTTTCACCCTACTTTTTCTCCTACAATTCTTATTTCAACGCTTATTAATTTTATGCAGCAAAAACTGAATTCATTCTTACAAACATATTCACGATTGTTTATATCGCTTCTTGTTTATATTTATTCACAATCTTTATTTTTTAACTTTTCTACTTCTGACATAATTTTATTTGTAATTAAATCATAGTTTTCCGTTGATTCAAATCTCATCGGAACGCCGAATTTTACTTTTAATTTTCTAAAATTAAAAAGTTTGTCTGAATTTATTATGGCAACTGGGATAATCGGCGAATTGGTTGCAACCGACAACATTGCAGCACCTTTTTTAAGTTTTCTCTCTTTTCCTGGTCTTGCCCGAGTGCCTTCTGGAAAAATCAAAAGAATTTCGCCAGAGGTTAAAATTTTAATCGCATTCTTAAAGGCACCTATATCGGTAACCGCCCTGTCAACTGGAAATGCATTTGTTTTCTTTATAAGCCATCCAAAAATAAAAATATCAAATAATTCTTTTTTGGCAATAAAATGTATTTTTCTATCTATACAACTTCCTACAAGCGGCGGATCGACATAACTTAAATGATTTGCGGCTAAAATATACGAACCGTTTTTAGGCAAATTTTCTAGTCCGATTATTTGTCTACGATAAACTGTATTAAAAATTATTTTTGAAATTAACCAACCAAGCCAATATAACATTTTGTTAAGATTATAATGAGCAATCTCGGCAACTGACTTTTGTAGGGCAACCCTTCAGGGTTGCTTCCAACAGTATAGCAGACCTAAAGGTCTGCCCTACAAAAAACATTAAAACTTGATAATTCCGTCAAGTATTTTTTGTGCCACGAGTTCCAGTGTTAAATTTGTTGAATCAATAACAATCGCATCTTCCGCCTTTTTAAGAGGACTAATTCCCCTATGCATATCGCGATAGTCCCTTCTTCTTACTGCTTCGGTAATTTTTTTGAGTGAGACTCTTTTACCTTTGGCTTTAAGTTCTTTCCATCTTCTTAATGCTCGTTGTGTTGGCTTTGCGTCAAGATAAAATTTTTTTTCCGCATTTGGAAAAACGGCTGTTCCAATGTCCCTTCCTTCCATAACAATTCCGCCTTTTTTACCAAACAGACGCTGTTTCTCTCTTAAAATCTTTCTAACGCCAGCAATTGCTGCGATTGTATTTGTGTTCTTTGTAATATCTTCAGAGCGAATTTTTTCAGAAACATTTTCACCATCTACAAAAATTTTCAGTTTATTATCCGATTGAACAAGTTTAATATCGATTTTTTTTGTCATTTCAACGATTTTTTTTTCATCTTGCATATTAATTTTATTTACTGTTGCTTTCCATGTTATCGCACGATACATCGCACCAGTATCAACATAAAGATACCCAAGTTTTTTGGCAACAATTTTTGCTATTGTTGATTTTCCCGCACCCGCAGGGCCATCAATTGCAATAATTAATTTTTTCCTCATTGCTTTATTGTTTTTACCTTGTTATTTTTGCCAATATCTTCCAAAATTCTGGAAACGATATGCTTACACAGTCCTTATCTAAAATTTCTGTTTCACCTTCGGCAACAAGCGAAGCAATGGCCAATGACATCGCAATCCTGTGGTCTTTATAAGAATTAACCTTTGCACCATTTAATTTTGTTGGGCCTTTTATTATCAGCCCGTCTTCAAGTTCTTGTATATCTGCACCCATTTTTTTGAGTTCTACTGAGATTGCTTTCAGACGATCGGTCTCTTTTACGCGAAGCTCCTTTGCACCCGTAATTTTTGTTGTACCCTTGGATTGCGTGGCTGCAACAGCAATTATTGGAATCTCATCAATTAAAAGCGGTATTTCACTTTGCTCAATGTTTGTTGATTTCAATTCGGATGGCCTTACGATTATATCAGCAATCGGCTCGCCCGCAATTTCTCTTTCATTTTCAAATAAAATTTTCGCACCCATTCTTCTTAAAACATCAATGATACCAGTTCTTGTCGGATTTATACCTACATTTTTAATTTTTAACCCCGCTTGTCCAATTGTCAGGCGGGAATTTTGAACTATTGTTGCTGCAACTATAAAAAATGCTGCCGAAGAAATGTCGCCTGGAACAAAAATATCTGACGAGCGGAGTCTTGCTATACCTTTTATGGAAATAATATTTTTATTCGCGAAAATTTCTGCACCAAAGTTTTTTAACATCCTTTCTGTGTGATCTCGCGATTTTTCTGGTTCTGAAAAACTCGTAATTCCATCTGCATAAAGCCCCGCAAATAAAACACAGGATTTCATCTGTGCGGAAGATATTTTTGATTCATAATTTATATTTTTTAAATTGCCACCTTTAATTTCTATCGGCAAATAATTATTGTTTGATTCAATTTTTGCTCCCATTTTTTCAAGCGGTTCAATAATTCTCTTCATTGGTCTTTTTGAAAGCGATTCGTCTCCAATAATTTTGGTTGCAAAATCTTGCCCCGCAAGAATTCCTGATAATAACCGAACGGTTGTTCCAGAGTTTCCAGCGTCCAATGCCTCCGACGGCATTTTTAATTTCAACCCTTTTCCCTTTACAATAATTTCATTGTTTTTTTCTACAATATCAACGCCTAATTTTCTAAGACAGTTCATTGTAGAAATACAATCGTCAGCTTTTAAGAAATTTTTTATATGGGAAACGCCGTTAGAAATTGCCGAAACCATCAACGCTCTGTGTGATATTGATTTATCTGGTGCAACCTCTATTTCACTTTTTATTGACATAATCGTCTCTTTTCTCTTTGGCTTTTTTGAAAATTTTGACAAGTTCCTTTACAGTTTTTGCTTTTTCAATTTTCATTAATTCATTTTTGAACCGTTTGATTGCATGGCAAACATTCATTCTGTTGTTAAAAATTATATCTGCCCACATTTGTGGGTCAGATGAAGCGATGCGTGTTGTATCCCTAAAACCGCTTCCGACAAATTTAAAATTATCCACCGAATTTACTAAGGCAAATGCAACAGCATGCGGTAGATGACTTGTGAAAGAAATTATTTCGTCGTGTTTTACAGGTTTCATAATTTCAACTTTTGCCCCCATGCTCCGCCATATTTTTTCTACCATTTTAAGTATTTTTGTGTCGGTTTTTTTAGAAGTAGTTAAAATAACAGCAGCGTTTTTAAAAAGTTCGGTGGAAGCACATTTTATGGACGTTTTTTCAGAACCAGCAATTGGATGGCCACCAATAAAAGCAGGTGATAGAGGGTAGGTAATAGAGGATAGAAAATTCTCAACCTCATTAACAATTGGTAACTTTACACTGCCAACGTCGGTAATTATTGCACCTTTTTTGCAAAAAGGAATTATATTTTTTACCGTTTTAGCAATAATGTCAACTGGAAGACAAACAAAAACAATATCCGCATCGTTAACACCCTTTTTTATATCGGTAGTAATTTCATCAACAGCACCAATTTTTTTGGCAAGTTTAAGCCGTTTAAGATTTCTTCCAATACCTATAATTTTCTTAACTCTTAATTCTTGATTCTTAATTCTGGTTTTTTTAATTGCCAGTCCTATTGAACCGCCGATAAGACCGACGCCGATTATTGAAACTATCATATTTCTCTGCCAACTGCTTTGGCAACCGCTTTTATCTCGTTCATCATTTTATCGAATTGCGGCGGCAAAAGCGACTGTGGGCCATCACAAAATGCCTTTTCTGGATACGGATGAACCTCTATTATAAGACCATCGGCACCTGCTGCAACAGCCGCCCTACACATTGTCGGAATATATTCACGTACACCAACACCATGTGAAGGATCCACAAAAACAGGTAAATGCGAAAGTTTTTTGATAACAGGCACAGCATTCAAATCGAGCGTAAACCTCGTTGCTGTCTCAAAAGTTCGTATTCCTCTTTCGCACAAAATAACATTATAATTTCCTTGTGCCATAATATATTCTGCTGACATTAAAAATTCCTCAATCGTTGCTGAAAGACCACGTTTAAGTAAAATAGGTTTTTTTATTTTTCCTGCTTCTTTGAGTAGATCAAAGTTCTGCATATTTCTGGCACCTATTTGTATGATATCCGCATACTGTGCGACGAGTGAAACCTGATTTATATTCATCGCCTCTGTAATAATCGGAAGTCCAGTAATTTTTTTAACCTCCGCAAGATACTTTAATCCAGTTTCTCCTAACCCCTGAAATGCGTAAGGTGATGTTCTTGGCTTGAATGCACCACCTCTTATCATTTTTGCACCTGAAATTTTTATTTTCTCTGCAATTTCAAGAAGTATTTCTTTGGTCTCAACAGAACAAGGGCCTGCTGCAATAATTACATCGGATCCGCCTATTTCTAAATCGTCCACTTTTATAATGGTATTTTCTTTTTTAAATTCACGACATACCAATTTGTATGGTTTTGAAATCGGTGTGACAAAAGCAACAATATCCATTGCTTCAAAAATATCTTTTTTCAAAATAGCACTTTGACCAATAACACCTATAACAACAACATCTTTTCCCTTCGATAAATGTGCAATAAAACCCAGTTCCTCAATTTTTTTACAAACCATACTTACGTCTTTTTCTGTTGCTTCTGGCTTTAATGTTAAAATCATACAATTTCTCTAACCTCCTTTATAAATTTTCTGTTTTCCGTCGGTCTTCCTATGGTAACCCTTATGAAATTTCTTAATCCATATTCCCCCATCGCTCTTACTATAACACCTTTTCTTAAAAGTTTTTTGAAAATAATTTGTCCACTATTTTTTACATTGATAAGTATAAAATTTGCAGCGGATGGAATATATTCAATCCCGATTTTTTTAAGTTCTGTGTATAAATATTTTTTTTGCTGAGCAACCACTTTTTTGGATTTTAGAATATGCTGTTTGTCGTCCAATGCCCCTGCGGCGGATGCTTGTGCAAGTGAAGAAACATTAAACGGTGGCCGCACCATTTCAAGATAAAAAATAGTTTCCGACGATGCAACCCCATAACCAATTCTCAATCCAGCGAGCCCATATATTTTTGAAAATGTCCTTGAGAATATTACATTAAGTCCTTTTTTTAAATAATCTAAACCAAGTGGATAATCCTTTTCATCAACATATTCGGCATATGCTTCGTCAATAAAAGTGAGCGGCGAGTAGCGAGTAATGAGTGGTTTGGAAAAAAAATCATCAAACTCCTTTTTTGTATTGTATGTTCCCGTCGGATTATTTGGATTGGCAACGAATATTATTTTTGTTTTTGCCGTTACAGCATTTGCCATTGTATCTAAATCATGCGTGTAATTTTTCATTGGGACTTCAATAACCTTACAACCCATCAAATCACCCGCCATTTTATATCTAATAAATGCGTGCTCGGATACAATTATTTCATCTTCAGGATTTAGAAATGTTTTTGCAATAAGTTCTATTATTTCGTCGGTACCATTTCCGAAAATAATTTGGTTTTCTTTGACGTTGTAAGTTTTTGCGATTTTTTTTCGCAATTCAAAACAATACCCATCAGGATAGATATTAATTTTATTTAATACTTTTTTTATAGAAGATATTGCTATACGAGGAGCCCCTAACGGATTTTCATTTGATGCAAGTTTAATAACCTCTTTTAGGTTAAACTCTCGTTTAACATCATCAATTGGTTTTCCAGGAATATATGGTTGAAAATTTAGGATATTTTTTCTAACAAAATTTTTATTCATTTTCGTTACCACACAAACAACAACGGGCTATTTACCATGAATCTTGTAATTGCTAAACACATATCAGTGCAATTTTGAAATTTCCAGACATCAAATTTTATTCGATCTTTTTAAAATAGACATATCGCTTTTGAACGTAAACATAGCATCAATTTTTAAGTGATTTCTATCTCACGCCTTTTCATCGGAATGACAGACAGCACACACTCCCCCTAGGGGATGACAAGCGACGTTTCCCTCGAGACGGCAGACATTGAACACGCTCCGTCGAGGCGACACACACACGAGATGACAGGCAAAACATCACACAATGACAAAAAAGTGTATTGTGACACAACCTTTTAGCAAAGATTTTTTTGTCGCTAATTTTTTATTTACTCATCAATTGGATAGGAACCAAGAACTTTTAATAATGAACAATTTTTTTCGAGTTCGCTTAAAGCTTTTACAACATTTTTATTATCTATATGCCCGATAAAATCTACAAAAAATATATACTCCCATACCTTTTTTCTCGTCGGACGGGATTCAATTTTTGTAAGGTTGAGATTATATTTTTTGAAAGGTACAAGCATATCATGCAAAGCACCAACCTTGTCCTTTACTGAAAACATAATAGATGTTTTATCGTATCCAGAATGTAATGAATTTTTTCTACCTATTACAAGAAATCTTGTAAAATTATTCCTACAATCCTCTATGTTTTTAGCAATCATATTAAGTCCATAAACTTCACTTGCGACAACGGAAGATATCGCAGCAGAACCCTTTTCTTTTTTGGCAATGCGGGCAGCTTCAGATGTTGAAGTAACCTCTATAATTTCAATCCCTTTAAGATTTTTTTCAATCCAATTTCTCGTCTGTGCTATTGCCTGCGGATGAGAATAAACCTTTTTTATTTTTTGAATTGAAGTTTCACAAGATAATAAACAGTGAGAAATTTCCAAAAATATCTCCGATGTAATTTTCAAATCAGAATCAATAAACATATCTAACGTATAATTTACAACGCCCTCGGTTGAATTTTCTATCGGAACCACGCCATAATCAGCGCGACCTTTTTCAACTTCGGTAAAAACATCTTTTATTGATTCACATGAAATATAATCAATATTTTTGCCGAAAATTTTTATCGCAGCAAGATGGGTAAATGTTGCCGCAGGACCAAAATAAGAAATCTTCATTTTTTTTTGTATAGAGCGGGAAACATTCAGAATCTCTCTAAAAATATCTGATAGTGCCTCGTTTGTAATTGGTCCTTTATTTAGATTTTTTAAGTTAGAAATGATTTTCTTTTCGCGAACAGGAACAAAAATATCCTCTTTTTTCTCTGATTTAACTTTCCCTATTTCAATTGCAAGATTTACTCTTTCATTAATAAATTCAAGAATTTTTTTATCTATTTTGTCTATTTTACTTCTGATTTTCTCAATCATTTGCTCCTCCAAAAAAACACAGAATTAAGCACGATATACGATATACTACATACCCATCGCCATTAAAGATACCATTCTTTTAGAAGTTTTGGTTTTCCTATAAGAAAAAAAATCATCAGTATAGGTACACAATTTTGAATTGTTTATATTAGATACACCAGTTTTTTTAAATTGCTCTTCTGCCATTGCATCAAGGTTCACATTATAACATTCCTTACAAATATGAGGACCTATCGCTGTATAAACATCAGACAAATTGGAACTGAAATTTTTTATGAATATATTTATTGCTTTTTCAATAATAAATTTTGAAAGCCCTACTTGCCCAGCATGAATAAGTCCAATTATTTTTTTAATTTTGTCAAAAATAAAAACTGGGAGACAATCGGCGGTAAAAACGGCAAGTATAATTCCTTTTTGGCAGGTTATTAATCCATCCGTTTGAGGTAAAACTTTACCAGAATCTTTTTCTTCTACAATTCTTATATTGTCGCCATGAATCTGTTCGCCGCAAGTTACAATATTGTTTCCAAAATATTTTTTTAAGAAATCTTTTCTGTTTTTTTCGTCCTTCATATCGCCCAAAGATGCAGTAGATGAAAAAACTTTTACACCTTTTTTTCCAAAATCCTCCTCGTAATAATATCCGTCTTTAAATTTCCACATTTTTCAATCTACCCTCAACCTGTCGAACCACTCTCTGAAGTAATACCTTTTATATTCATCATAAGTTCTTCTGGATTAGTCGCTGCATCAAGAGCATCTTCAAGCAAAATGTTACCTGAACTATAAAGATTCAACAATGATTGGTTGAAAGTTTGCATTCCATAATAATTACCCTGCTTCATTGCCTGTACTATTTCACTTATTGTATTCTGTTCCATAAATTTTTTTATTAACGATGTCATAATTAGGACTTCACATGCTGGAATTTGTCCACCTTTTACATTGATAAGAAGTCTCTGAGAAATAACACTTTTTAGCGTATCTGCTAATTGGAGTCGTATCTGATTTTGCTGATGCGATGGAAACATATCAACAATTCTAGTTATCGTCTGAATTGCATCAACAGTATGAATTGTTGAAAGAACAAGATGCCCAGTTTGAGCAGCTGTTATCGCTGCAGCCATTGTATCAATATCACGCATTTCACCTATAAGTATTACATCTGGATCTTGTCTAACTATGTGTTTTAGTGCCTCTTTATAAGAGATTGTATCTACTCCTAATTCTCTTTGGGAAACTATTGAAAGTTTATCTCTGTGTAAAAACTCTATCGGGTCCTCAAGTGTGATGATATGAGCGGCACGTGTTGAATTTATATGTTTAATCATAGCAGCGAGTGTTGTTGATTTTCCACAACCAGTGGTACCTGTTACAAGCACCAATCCTCTTTGATTATCTGCTATTTTTTCTATAATTGGTGGAAGATTAAGCATTTCAAAAGTTGGGATTTCAACTGGAACATATCTCATTGCTATATTAATACTACCTCTCTGATAATAAATATTTCCCCTGAATCTTCCAATGCCTTTAAGCGAATAAGATAAATCGCACTCGTATTTTGTGGCAAAAGATTCACGTTGTTTTTCCGACATTATTGATTGTGCAATTTCTTTTATCTGCTCTATTGAAAAAACTTTATCCTCCAATGGTTTAAGTTTTCCATTAATTCTTAAAACAACATTTCTTGCTGACCTTAAATGTAAATCCGACGCTTTCTCCAAAATCATTAACTTTAAAAGTTCATCAAGTTGTTCCATAAAATAATCTCCATTACACTATATTTGACCACGTTAAGACAAAATACTGTTGTTCACATTCGCGAAACACAACCAAAGCCCGTCTGGACGGAAGTGGCTAAGAGGAACTAGGGGACGAAGTTGTTACCGAAATTGTGAAGTATTACACTGCGGGCTCTCGCAATATCCACGAACACAAAATAGGTTGTCGGTAAATGAGTTGCCTAACGAAGTAGTGTTAATTTGTTTATTCTACAGTTACGGATTTAGCAAGATTGCGAGGCTGATCAACGTCACAGCCACGCAAAACACCTATATAATATGCTAAAAGTTGTAATGGAACTACTGTCAACAGTGGGTACAATGTCTCGTCTGTTTTAGGAATATAAATTACATAGTCAGTCTTCTCTTTTATCAATTTATCACCAATTGTGGCAATAGCAATAACGATTCCCTCGCGGGCTTTTACCTCTTCTATATTTGAAAGAACTTTTTCATAAACTTTACCTTTAGTTGCTATACAAACAACTGGCATATTTTCGTCTATAAGTGCAATTGGCCCATGCTTCATTTCTCCAGCAGCATACCCCTCCGCATGAATATACGAAATCTCTTTTAATTTTAATGCACCCTCCAATGCAATAGGATAATTTAGTCCGCGACCTAAATATAAAAAATGTGACTTTTTGAAAAACTTTTTTGCGATTAATTTTATCTCGTTTTCTTTTTCTAATATCTTAGAAATGGCACCAGGAATTTGAATAAATAAATCGATAAACTTAGAGGCAAAATCCTTAGTAATTTTTCCTCTTACAATTCCAAAATAGAGTGCCAAAAGATAAATTGCGGTAAGTTGCCCAGTAAATGCTTTCGTAGAAGCAACTCCTATTTCAGGACCACACCTTGTATAAATGGTCGCCAATGACTCGCGTGTAATAGTCGAACCAACCACATTGCAGATTGAAAGTGTTTTTGCACCATGCTTTTTTGCTTCTCTCAATGGAGCAATAGTATCCGCCGTTTCGCCTGATTGACTTATCGCAATTATTAATGTCTCGTCGGAAATTATCAAATCGCGATATCTAAACTCAGAACCAATATCTGTCTCGGTTGAAATTCCGGAAAGTGATTCAAATAGAAATTTTCCGATTAAACCAGCGTGATACGATGTTCCACAAGCAATGATTGAAATTTTATTTATATCTCGTATAATTTGTGGATTTACATTTATTTCGTCAAAAAATTCGTCTATATCTTCAACGGCAAGGCGATCGCGAAATGTATCCTCAATTGTTTGCGACTGTTCAAAAATCTCTTTCAACATAAAATGTTTGTAACCAGATTTTTCTGCCATCAAAGAACTCCACTCAATAGTATTGATTTTCCTTTCAACAACGTTGTCTGATTTGTCGAAAATTTTATAAGAATCTTTTTTTAGTTCTATAATATCGCCATCTAAGAGATAAATGAATTCTTTCGTGTATGGAAGAACAGCTGGAATATCAGATGCAACAAAAAACTCGTTTTCGCCTAATCCTACTACGAGCGGAGCATCATAACGAACACCTATTAAAACATCAGGATTTGCATGTGAAATTACACTAAATGCATATGCACCTTTGAGATATTTCACTGCGGTCTTTACCGCCAACAAAATATCACCATTGTAATACTTTTCTATAAGGTGAACAATAACTTCCGTATCTGTTTCTGAACAAAATTTATGGCCTTCCAATAAAAGTTCCTTTTTTAAGTGTCTGTAATTTTCAATAATTCCATTATGAACAACGACAATTTTCCCCGAGCAGTCGGTATGTGGATGTGCGTTTTCCTCCGATGGCCTGCCATGAGTAGCCCACCTAATATGCCCAATACCAACAGTTCCGGAAAATTTTAACGTAGTATCATTCCGTATTACTGTTTCAAGATTTTTAATTTTTCCGACGGCACGAGAAATTTTTATACCACAAAATGCTGGACTGTTTTCGATGGTTGCGATGCCAGATGAATCGTATCCACGATATTCAAGTCGCCTAAGTCCATCCAATATAACATCTGCGGCATTTTTATTTCCAATATAACCAACGATTCCACACATAAAATAACACCCATATAAACTGCGGATTGATACTATTGAAAAAATCTGTTTTGTTCGTCATTGCAAGTGCTTTTGCCCGTCATTCAGACTGTCGCAACGACACCTTTTAACCTTTTATTTCTCGTTCAAAGTTTCTAATAATCGTAAATAATCCCTCTGACTTTCATATTCCATAGATGTAATCAGATTTATAAACGGAACGTCATTGCATTTATCACATTGCTGAAGCGAGTTTAGATAATCACTTCTCAATATAGGCGGTATAACAATTATTTCATATCCATTTTGGAGTAAAGATAAATTCATCAAGAGCCGAGCTGTCCGCCCATTGCCATCAATAAATGGGTGTATTCTTACAAGTTCCTTATGAATTATTGCAGAAAATTCCACGGGATGATATTTCTTTTTCCACTCGGACATTTTGTTTATCAGATCTTCAACTAAACTTACGACTTTACTTGGCGGAGGCAGCTTAATATCCGAGCCCTGAATATAGACAGCCACCTTTCTGTATTTTCCTGCATTCTCTTTATCTATTCTATAGCAAAAAAGTTTATGCAGTGATAGAATATCCTTCTCCACAATGGTATCTCTCTCAGATAATTTATATATGCAATCATATGCTTCACTATGACCAATAGCTTCCAGATGGTCTTTTAATGGTTTACCACTGATTGTTATTCCTTCTTCAATAACTACTTTTGTTTCTGTTTCGGTCAGTGAATTACCCTCTAATGCATTACTTGAATATGTAAATCCTATTCTATAATATTCCTTCAATTGTTTAATTTGGAGTTTATTCAACGGCCGATACTTGTTTATTTCTTCCTGTAAACTGTCAATATCTTTTATTCTATTTTTAAAATCCATGATTCCTCTTATGAGAGTCAAACGAAAAATTAAGAGCGACAATTCATCTCTACGGTTAAAACTGAGGGCTTTCTTGCCTGAAAATATATAAATTTTTTCAATCCATAATCTGTAATTGCCAACTACTCTATTTTTCCCGTTGCTGCATCATATTTCCAATTACCTTCTGGAATTCTGTTAATGTATCCTGAAGATGCTAATTGTTCGAGTACTTCTGGAAATTTTTCTTTTTCATATTTATATCGTCCGATAGCATCCCTTAAAATTATTAAGTTTTCAGTTTTTGCAATTTCCAATGCTTTTTCTATCGGTGTCTTTATTAATTGTGTAGTCTTTTGAGATATGTTTGACAGCTTTTTAAAATAATCAGCGAGAAAATATACACCAATTAAAACAACAACAAAAAATATAATCAGTTTTTTTCCCATTTTAATTTCAACAAAATTTTAATTTCAACAAAATCAATTTTTAAATTTAAAATTCTTTTTAATTGCTTGACTACGAATTGCTTTCAACATTACTTGGTCAAGCGTTTGATTTCCACCTTTAGACGCTATTTCTTTTTCTTTTTGGACAATGTATTTTTGTCTTGCATCGCTTAATTTGTTAATTTTTTCCTGTATTTTTTTCTTTTCATCAATTTTTTCCTGTATACAATTACTAAGCTCTTTTTCATTCATATTCTGAAGTTCTCGAGGAAGTCCTTCTTTTTTAATATCTTCAACTTTTATATTTTTACTTTCAACTTGACCGACAATATCCCACGATACAGACGCATCGTTATATTGTGCTTTTGCTTTGAACATTGCTCGTTGAACTTGTGCTCCAGCTTCTTTCATTTCTTCCTTGCAAACATTTTTATCCTGTTCGATTTGTATATCTAACGACTTCTTTCCTTCACTTCCATATGGAATAAATGTTTTATTGAGTTCGCTTCCAAGTCGTTGTATCTCCTCATCTTGAGGTGCTGTTATGGCAACAACTTGAACTTCCTGATCAATATTAAGATACTCTCCGTTACCCAAATCGGCACCTGCTTTCCACTGCGTCGCAACCCCTTCCTGATATTTTCCACAAAAAATCGTGTTGACAATAATTCCCTTGCTAACTGCGGCGACTGTGATTGACTCCCTAAAATCAACAGAACCCTGCGTAAACGGTTCGTTACCAGCGATAAAAATTACTTTATAGACATCTAAATGTTTGTCCCACCGAAGTTCGTTCACCGCATCTTCTATAACGACACCACAATATTCTTCACCACCACACGTTTTTAATGAAAAAAGGTTTTCCGAAATCTTATCTAAATCCATAGTAAACGGAAGTATTTGACGAATATAACCCTTGCCTGAACTTAAATTATCGTTTCCATATTCATAAAGTGCAACATAAAGCGTAGGATTATTTTTATCCTTTTCTGCTGACGAAAGTTCATTAACTATTTTCCAGAGTTGGCTTTTTGCTTGATTAATAAGACCGTCCATACTGCCACTGGTGTCTAATAAAATTGCAATTTGAATAAGCGGTTTACCGAGAAATGAACCTTGTGAAGAAATTGTTGTGGTTGATGAAGCGGGTGATGTTGTTGTGACGGAAGGTTTTACTGGCATATCTTTCCATGTTCTTTTTATGTTTGTTTGACCTGCTACAATTATTTTACCCGTCTGAGTTTCTATAACACGGGCGTTGACTTCGGTCTTGCTAGAACTAATATCGTTTAATGTTCCCGTTATTATCGAACCTACTCCGAGCAATTTTCCCATTTCCTGAGTTGTTTTAGTGTCAACCACTCCACTTGCTTCAAATTTTATTTCTTCAAGAATTTTTTTTAGAAGATTTCTTTCAATAATTTCCGCTTGATTGCCTTCGACGAGAAAAGTGGTCAATCTCTCCTGAACGATTGACGAACCACTACTTAAACCACCGTCAGGATATTGAAAGTTTAGGATCGCAATCTTTTTGTTGGATTGACACAACAATCCTTTTTCTAATTTTTTTGCCAACTCTTTTAACGGATCGGCAGAATGGAGTGAACTACAAAAATGTAAAATTAAAATTCCCAAACAGAAATAAGATTTCTTTACTGACATTTTTTACCTCTCAAATCTTCCAAACAAGCAGCAGAGTTTCTCTGCCAAATAGCGAGGAGCCCTCGCAACTACATTCAGTTTCCAATACTATTAATTATGTTTTTCATCTCTTTTATTGCCTGAAAAAGTCCAACAAAAACAGCGCGACAAATTATTGAATAGCCAATATTAAGTTCACTCAGTCCTCTAATTTTAACAATGTCTTGGACATTTTCATAATTTAGTCCGTGTCCTGCATTAAGCCCTAACCCGAGTTGCAAAACATATTCCGACGCTTTTTGAATTTTTACAAGTTCTTTTTTTCTTTCTATCTTATTTTTTGCGTCGGCATATTCGCCAGTATGAAGTTCAACAAAATCTGCACCTATTTTTTTTACTACGCTTATTTGTTCAAAATTAGGATCAATAAAAATACTAACTTTGATTTTTTTATCTTTAAGTTCACTTACAACCCTTTCAATTTCTTTTCTATTTGATACAACATCAAGCCCACCCTCAGTGGTTAGTTCCTGTCTTTTTTCTGGAACAAGACAAACATCGTCTGGAACTATTTTTTTTGCGAAATCAACTATTTCACGAGCACAAGACATCTCAAGGTTTAGTTTTGTTTTTATAATTTTTTTAAGATTTTTTACATCGTCGTCGTTTATGTGTCTTCTATCTTCGCGAAGATGCACGGTAATTCCATCGACACCGGCTTTTTCAGCAATCTCCGCTGCACAAACAGGATTAGGAAAAAAACCTTTTCTTAAATTTCTTATCGATGCAATATGGTCAATATTAATTCCAAGTTTTATCATACAATTACCGTTAAATGGACATAAAAGTTAATACATAAAATTAACGCTAAATCAACTTTTTGTATTCGCTCCGTTCGCTCCCGCATTTATTATTTTTACATCTCTTCTGCACTTTTAGCGATTTCCTGTGCATATTGACTGATTATTTTATCGTCAGGCCCTTCAACCATAATTCTTAAAAGTGGTTCTGTACCAGAATATCTCACAAGCACTCTACCAGAACTATTGAGTTTTTCCTCAACAGATTTTATCACATTGGACAGATTTTTATTCTCGGAAATTGGAATCTTTTTTAGCGAAACGTCAACTTTTACATTTAATAAAACTTGTGGACATTTTTTCATAATTTTCGACAATTCTGATAATGATTTTTTACTTCTTTTTATTACTGCTGAAATTTGAATGGATGTTAGAAGCCCATCGCCCGTATTCAAAAAATTCCTGAAAATTATATGCCCCGATTGCTCCCCACCCAAAATTATGTCATTTTTAATCATTTCATCATGAACATATTTATCGCCAACAGCACTCTCTAACACTTTTATGCCACCACACTTCATTGCTTTGTAAAATCCGAAATTTGCCATAACCGTTGCAACCACAGAATTATTTTTCAATTCTCCTCTTTTATTAAGTTCATCGGCAGCAATCGCAATTAGATAATCGCCGTCCTTAATTTCACCTTTTTCATCAACAAACAAACATCTGTCACCGTCGCCATCATAAGCAATCCCAAAATCGGCATTACTTTTAACAACTGCGTTCTGTAAATTTTTAAGATGTACTGAACCACAATTTTTATTTATATTTTTACCGTCAGGAGAAGCGGACAGGGTTATTGTTTCCGCTTTGAGATAAGAAAAAACTTCTGGCGCAATTTTATAGTTCGCACCATTAGCACAATCAAGAACAATCTTTAATCCGCTTAAATCAAAATTTTTGGGAAATGTTGAATATAAAAATTTCGCATAGATAGCACTTGCATAGTCATCAGCAACTTTATATGTCCCAATGGTCTTATTGTCTTTTTTAATATTTTCGTCTAAAACAAACTTCTCAATTTCCAATTCTTTTTCGTCGGCAATTTTAATTCCTTCATTTGAAAAAAATTTTATACCGTTGAACTCCGCTGAATTGTGAGACGCTGAAATAACACATCCAGCTGATGAATTTCTAAGTGAGGTGATATGTGAAATGGCAGGTGTCGGAATAATCCCACAATCAAAAACGTCAACACCAGCAGACACTATTCCATCGCTAATTGCTTTTGAAATCCACGATGACGATTCGCGAGTATCACACCCTAAAACAAATTCTTTCTTTCCAGCCTGACCACATCGTGGTTTGGACAAGGAAAAATCGTTAACTATTATTGCTGCTGCATAGCCTATTTTTTTTATTAATTCCACTTCAAATGGATATTTTCCAGCAATGCCTCTAATGCCATCAGTACCAAAAAGTTTTTTCATATTTTTATAAAAGTTGCGAAACCAACGCTAATCCTTCATTATATTATAAACCATACAAAATATGAACTACCAAACTTCGCCCTCGCAACAACAGCTTGTTGCGACGACAATTTTCCTCATCGCAGAGCGAGGGAAAAGTTTCTGCAGAGCCTCAATTTGCGACTTATTTGTTCCAGGAGCAAATTGCAGAGCGAGTTCTGACGAGCGTCTCAAAGAAACTTATTCCCGAGCGCCCTTGCGAGCGACTATTCTTCACCTATCTTGAACCTTACAAATCTTTTTACCGAAATATTTTCGCCAAGTTTTGCAATTGCATCAATTATAAGTTCCTTTACTTTTTTCTTTCCAGACGCATCTCTGACGTGTATCTGTTCAAGCAAACAAACCCTTTCATAAAATTTACTGAGACGCCCAACTATTATTTTATCAATAATTCCTTCGGGTTTGCCTTCTTTTAACGCTTGTACTTTCAATATCTCTTTTTCCTTTAACAATTCGTCTGCGGGTATATTTTCAATTCCAACAACCATTGGCGATGCCGCTGCAATTTGCATGGAAATTTCATCACCAAGATTTTGAAAATCTTGTGTTTTAGCAACAAAATCTGTTTCACAGTTTAATTCCAACAAAACACCTAATTTGCTCCCCGCATGAATATATGAAAATATTATACCCTCGCTGGCTACTCTTAAAGATCTTTTGATTGCAATAGCGATTCCTTTCTCTCTCAATTTTGTAGCCGCCATGTCCAAATCACCACCAGATTCTACGAGTGCTTGTTTACAATCCATCATTCCACAATTTGTTTTTTCACGCAGACGAGCAACTACTTCAGCTGTTATTTTGATAGGCTCTGACATTTTTACCTCCACTGACAATTATAGGAATTAAACTTTCTTTCTTTTTTTTTTAATCATTAAACACTAATTCTGTTTTTTCTCTTCTTCTTTCACAATTGTTTTTTCTTCTGTTGTTGGTATTTGTTCGGTAGAGGAAAATTTTTCTTCCGCAGATGTGCCTTGTTTTTCTATGGACGAATGAACTTCTTTACTTTTAATTTCTGCTTTACCTTCTATGACCGCATCCGCAATAATACTTACAAGCAAAGATATAGATTTTATCGCATCATCATTACCTGGAATACAATAATCAACCATATCTGGATCGCCATTTGTATCGCAGATAGCAACCACAGGAATTTTGAGACGACGAGATTCGTTTATTACAGTTTTTTCACTGATAGGATCCACGACAAATATAAGTCCTGGGAGTGACTGCATATCTCTAATTCCCGAAAGAGCAATAGATAATTTTTTCATCTCCTTTGTTAAAACAGATTTTTCCTTTTTCGGAAGTTTTTCAAGAATACCGTCGGCTTTCATTTTTTCCAAATCGTTAAAACGTGCGATATTTTTTTTAATTGTCTCAAAATTTGTCAAAGTACCGCCCAACCATCTAGAAGAAATATAGTTGACGCCACATCTTATTGCCTCGTTTTTTATAATGTCCTGCGCCTGATGCTTTGTTCCAACAAATAAAATACGCCCGCCACCACTAGCAAAATCTCTTACAAATTTGCATACTTTTTTTAATTCCTTTACCGTCTTGGCAAGGTCAATAATATGGATCTTGTTCCTGTGCCCGAAAATAAATTTTCCCATTTTAGGATTCCACTGACTTACTTGATGCCCAAAATGGACACCTGCTTCCAACAAACCCTTCATCGATACATTGCTCATATTTTTTTATCCCCCCAAACCGCTAAACTAATGCTGAACTTAAATATTGAACTGACACGGAACCGTTATGCATCTACTTTACGTTCCCTACTTCTATATTTCTTTCGCATTTTACTTCGCACCTACTTACTCGCTTCGATGCGAAACCCACTGTCAGGCAGACCTATTCCACAGTATTTCATTTTCTTAAATAACTTGAAAAAATCAAGTAAAATTTGAAAAAAATGCGATAAAAAAATCCTCCTCTTTTTACTAATTTCACAACTTTTACCAACGTATTTTTTAAAATTGTTGCCTTACCTATTACACCAGCAGCAAGATAAACTGTAATAGTAACATCGTCTTTCAAACATACTATCTCATGAACTTTACACACAATCGCAGTGGTTCCCAATGCATTCCTACCACCTATAAAACCACTTAAATATTGTGCTATATCCCGCGTATCACTAATAATAACAGCGATTTCGTCTCCAGGTAAAAGAGTATTAGCTTTCAAAACAAGACCACCCGACGAAACTGGCATTATGTCGATTGTAAGATGATCAACTAAATTAAAATCATATTCCTTAAACTCAAATTCTAATTGTTGTTGAAAAATTTTATCAGATATTTTTCTAAATTGTGCGAGATTAAGTTCCTCGGATAAAATTTCAAAATTAATTGCAGATGTTTTTAATGGTTTTCTCAAAATATCTTCTAATATATCGGCAATTTCAGTAATATTATTTTTTTTTACTGCATCAAAAAAACTTTCATTATGTTCATTTAAAATTTCCTCGACAATTTTTTTTTCTATATCCAATGTTAAATCCTGGATACTTCCTGGTAGAAGCCTAGTTGTATAAAGTTTTTTATCATATTCATACCAATCCTGGTATAAATCTGCTGTTTCATAAACATTTGGATTATATGTTACAACAACGCGTGTCTTTAAATTCCGACAGTGATTTATATCGACGATGACGATAATCATCCCATAGAGATGATTATCGTAAGTATAAAACTTACTTTTTATTACAGCAATATTTTTAAGTAAATCAAAAATTTTTGATATAGATTTCGATACATTGTAATTACATGACTCAAGGACAATCTGCGCTTGCTCCTCATTACAATTAGTCTCTTCCATAACTATTTTTATTTTTTCCTGCATAACATATCCTACGCGCGTGGATGAACCTTATCGTATATTTTTTTCATCATCTGTGCAGTAATATGTGTATAAATCTGAGTTGTAGCAAGATTCTTATGCCCTAACATTTCTTGAACACTTCTTATATCACAACCATTGTCGAGAAGATGAGTAGCAAAGGTATGTCTCAACGAATGTGGTGTAATTTTTTTTTCAATACCTGCTTTTCTAAGATATTTTTTCAGCATTTTTTGAATATATCTTGCTGATAATTTTTGTCCTACTTTGGTTAAATTTCTAATAAACAAAATATTGGAGGAATCTTTTCGCATCTTTAAGTACTTTCTTATAATATCAAGTGCACAATCACCGACGGGCACAATACGCTGCTTGGAACCCTTCCCCATAACTTTAATTGTACATGAAAAATAATCAACGTCGGTTCTGCTTAAATTCGTGAGTTCCGAAATTCTTAAACCAGAAGAATACAACAATTCCAAAATTGCCCTGTTTCTTAAACCAGAAATTTCTGAAATATCTATAGCCGCTAAAATAAGATTAATTTCAGTAGTAGTTAAGAAATTTGGGAGATGTTTTTCTTCTTTTGGAGTAAGTATAAAATCCATTGGCGATATTTCAAGTATTTTACATTTAACAAGAAAACCAAAAAAACCTCTTAATACAACAATTTTTCTTATTATGCTGGATTTTTTTTTGCCGCAAAGAACATTTGCTAAATAATCCCTAACAATGATTTTATCGACATTTTTTATGTCAAGTTTTTTTTTCTCTAAGAACTTGTTAAATTGTTTAATATCTCGTCTGTATGCAAGAACGGTATTTTCTGAAATATTTTTTTGAATTTTCAAAAACTGTATGAACTTTTCTATATTTTCAATTTGATTCGGGTTTTTTATCATTTTCGTTATCTTTTTTCTCACTTATATTTTTTGTATTTTTACAATTTGGATAATCACTACATGCAAGAAATTTTCCTCGGCGACCTGATTTTACCAACATAACCTTGCCACATTTTTCACACATCTGATCTGATTTTTCAGGAACAATTTTTTTACCTTCTTTATCAACAGACATTGTATTTTTACATTTCGGAAAACCGGAACAAGCCATAAATTTTCCAAATCTTCCGTCTCGAATAACCATTGATGAACCACATTTTAAGCATTTCTCATCGGTTTCGATTATTTTTTTAACACTTTTCATATTTGCTTTTGCAACGCCAAGTGTTTTAGAAAAAGGAGTGTAAAAATCTGATAACATTTTTGTCCATTCAATTTCACCTTCAGCAATTTTATCAAGTTTCTCTTCTATTTCAGCGGTAAAATTTAAATCAATAATTTCGGGGAAATATTTTTTTAGAATATCTATTACAGTAAAACCGACTTCCTGCGGAATAAATTTCATTTTTTCAATTTGTACATATCCCCTGTTTTTAAGTGTTGATATTGTCGGAGCATAAGTCGACGGTCTACCTATACCACGTTCTTCAAGTGTTTTTATGAGCGAGGCCTCATTATATCTCGGCGGAGGATCTGTAAAATGTTGCTTGGGAGTAATTTTTTCGGATACAAGATTGTCTCCTCCTATCATATTCGGCAGCATAATATCTTTTTCGTCCTCGCGGTAAATTTTCAAATAACCATCAAATTTTATTGATGAACCTGTAGCATGAAAAATATAATCTTTAACTTTTATATCAACAGCAACCGAATTTATTATAGCCGAAGACATTTGACTCGCAATAAACCTCAACCAAATAAGCTCATAAAGTTTATGTTCGTCTTTTTCAAGTTTTAATATCTCAACTGTTTTTGCTATATCCGTCGGTCTAATCGCTTCGTGCGCTTCTTGCGCCGACTTACTTTTTGTTTTATATATTCGCAATTTATTGGGCAAATATTCTTTACCGAAATTTTTATTGATATATTCAGATGCCTGTTTTTGAGCAACTTTTGACACATCTAAAGAATCGGTTCTCATATAAGTAATAAACCCATTCTCGTATAATTTTTGGGCAATAGACATTGTTCTATTTGAACTAAAGCCTAATTTATTGACAGCATCTCTCTGGAGTGTTGATGTCATAAATGGTGGCAGTGGATTTTTTATTCTTTCGCTTTTTGTAACCTTTGATACTACAAATTGATTATCTTTTATATCGTCAATTATTTTTTTTGCTTCCATTTCAGTTTTTATTGATGCTGTTTTTACTGTGTATTTTTCAGAAAACAACTGATGGGCAGTTGAGGAATAATATTTTTTTTCACCATTGGAAATTAAATCAGCATTGAAGGACTGCCCATTTTTATTAAGTTGTGCTGAAATAGTCCAATACTCCTGCAAAATAAAGTTTTTAATTTCGATTTCTCGCTCAATAATAAGACGAAGCGTAACTGATTGTACTCTACCCGCTGAAAGTCCTTTTCTTACATTTTTTCCCAAAAGTGGACTTATCTGATAGCCAACGAGACGATCTAAAATTCTTCTTGATTGCTGGGCATCGACAAGATTTAAATTAAGTGGTCGGGGATTTTTTATTGCATCCTCAATTGCCGCTTGAGTAATTTCATGAAAAACAATTCTCTTTATTTTTTTTATATCAAGCCCACTGGCAGATGTAATATGCCATCCAATTGCTTCGCCTTCGCGGTCATAGTCGGTCGCTATAAATACATCTGACGATGATTTTATGGTGGAAATTATTTTTTTCATCGCATCTTCTTTACCTTGAAGAATCTGATATGATGGTCGAAAATTGTTTTCTGTATCTACACCAAGTGTTCTCTTGGGTAAATCGCGAATATGCCCCATTGAAGCAATAACAGTAAATTTTCCTTTCAGAAAATTTGTTATCATTTTCGCCTTAGTTGGTGACTCAACAATTACAAGTGGATTTTTCATATTTTACACAAATATGCTAAAACTTCGGAATATATTATAAACCTTGCGAAACCTCTCAAGTATATTAAACTTCGCAAACACACTAAACCGACACAGAATTTTGAAAAACCTACAAAACGCTGACACTAAATTTTTTATACCCTTGTTTTCTCGTCAAAATAGAACAACCAATACGTCATCCTTTTTGACTTTGGATACATCAATATAACATCCTTTTAACTCTTAACTTTATTTCTTATTACAGACCTCTGGGCAAGAAAGCCCCCATCTTCAGTCGTGGAGAGTGTCAAAGTTTTTTCTATCATTTTCAGATTTGTTTCGGCGATTCTGCTATGCTTCGGATATTTTTTGCTTTTTTTGTAATTTTTATAATGTGATTCTATCTACATAAAAATCTTCTGATGTCTTCATGAGTACCAAATATTATAAAAATTAGATTATCCGCTTCAAGTTTAAACAATATTCTTTGCTTTAATCCTAACCTAACTTCCCATAAATTTTTTCTCAGTTTTTTTAACCCCAGTCCTTTTACAGGGGTTTCCCTTTTAACAAACAAGTTTATTAAATCCGAAACCAGATTACTTACTTCTGTTTGTCGCTCTTTTGTAAGATCGTCAAACATTTTTAAAAAAGAAGTTAAATATGTAACTTTCATTTTTTCATCCTTTGACAAAGATAACCTACTGCCTCTTTACCAGGAACTGTCACATATTGTCCATCTTTGATTTGTTTGGATAACAGTTTTTCAATCCCTCGTATATCTTCTTTATCTAAAATCTCTTCTTTCTCGACTACTTCAGCCGGCGTCATTATTAGTACTTTATCTTCTACTGTGAATTTTACCAAATCACCAGCGTGTAAATTAAGTTTTCTCATTATATCTGCTGGCAGTGTAACCTGGTGGCGCGGTCCTATAGGTCTAACATCTGTTGTTCTCATTGTTACCTCCAGATTCTTTAATTGCTTATTTTAAGTATAGCGTATTTTCTTTGTTTTGTCAAGTTCTTTTTTGCAATCTTAAATAACTTTGTTGCATTTCTACTGTCAAGCATACTCACCTAATCAATTATAATAACCCTTGTTTTATGTCTATTCCGCATTTTATTCTACGTCCGATCCATGTTATCTTTTTCTGATATATGTTTTTCCTGGCAGTTCTGAAATTAAACCATCCATCACAAGTTCTAAAAGAATTACGGAAAGTTTTTCAATTGGTATTTTAATTCTTTCAAACAATACATCTATTTGAATTGGCTCATAAGTTATTGCTTCCAATACAGCAATAGATCCAATGTCTAAATTTTTAGTTTCTTTTATAACTTTAAGATTTTCTTTTGTTTTTTTAACAAAATTTTTTAAAACATTTATCTCGAGAATTATATCGTCAATAGTTTCAACTAATTTTGCACCATATTTTATAAGTCTGTGTGGGCCTCGTGAATATTTTGAAAAAATATTTCCAGGTATTGCAAAAACATCTCTACCTTGTTCAATTGCACTCTTGGCAGTTATTAAAGCACCACTTTTTTCATCTGCCTCAACCACAACAACGCCAAGTGAAAGCCCGCTGATAATCCTATTTCTCCTCGGAAAATTTTGCCTATCTGGCTTTGTGTGCATATTAAATTCAGAAATCACAGCACCATTTTCAGCAATTTTATCTTCTAATTTTCTGTTTTCAGGAGGATAATGATGTAAAAGTCCATTTCCCAAAACCGCAATCGTTCTCCTTTTTTCGTTAACCACCGTCTGATGAGCGATTGCATCAACACCCCTGGCAAGTCCACTTACAACGGTAATGCCTCTGTCGGAAAGTTCACGAGCAAAATATTCACACACCATTTTTCCATATGAAGTAATTTTTCTTGTACCGACGATACCAACAGCAATAGCATCGCTTTTGTCAAACGCACCTTTTACATAAAGAATTGGCGGATAATCGTATATGGTTTTTAATGTTTGCGGATATTCATCCATAAATGAGGCAATTATTCTCACCCCATTTTTTTTTGCTTCTTCTTGTTCTTTTACAACATCAAATTTTTCTCTATCCGAAATTATAGTTTCTGCTGCATATCTATCTATGCCCTCAATCTGCATTAAATCATTAGCTGATACTGTAAGTATTTTTTCAATATTACCAAAAAAATCTAAAAATTTTTTGAATCTTATTGGACCAATAACGGAAATCTGGTTAAGTATAATCCAAGATTCTAACTCGGTATACATAAAATAAAAGCGACTTCGTCGCAAAAAAACCAATTAACTGATTGACAAATTTATTATCAGCCATTCATCGTTCGTTACTCATTATTTATCGTCCGTCATCCTGCTTTGCCTGCCAAAGAACCCAGCGAAAACATAGGCATAAACATTGCCAAAACGATGGCACCAATAACAATACCCATAACAACAATAACGATCGGCTCGATCATAGATGTGAGCCCTTTCACGGCAATGTCTACTTCCCTATCATAAAAATCGGCTATTTTGGTAAGCATAGCGTCAAGATTTCCTGTTTCTTCACCAACCGAAATCATCTGAATAACCATCACTGAAAATACACCAGATCTTCTAAGTGGCGTTGCTATTTTTTCACCTTCTCTAATCGATTCTTTTGCTTGAAGAACTGCTTTTTCAACAACTTTATTTCCTGCTGTCTGTGCAACAGTGTCTAATGCTTGTAATATAGGTACGCCCGATTTAATAAGTGTTCCGAGTGTTTTTGTGAATTTCGCAACTGCAACCTTTTTTAACATATCTCCAAATATAGGTATTTTCAAAGAATATTTATCTACCAACACTCTACCTGCTTCGGTCTTATAAAATTTAAGCACACCAATTACTACACCTATAGCACTAAGAATTAAAAATATAGCATAGTGTTTAAGAAAATCTGATATTGCTATAAGAACTTTTGTTGGAAGTGGTAGATCCGCTCCAAAACTTGTAAATATGTCTTGAAATGTTGGTATTACAACGACAAGTAAAAAAATAGTAATAGCCATAGCAATGGTCGCAACAATTGCCGGATACATCAACGCGCTTTTTACTTTCCCTTTTAGTTCCTCCACCCCCTCAAGATATACGGAAAGTCGTTCCAAAATTACATCTAAAATACCACCTATTTCGCCCGCTCTTACCATTGCAACATATAATTCCGAAAACGCATCTGGCTCTTTGCTCATCGAATCAGATATAGACATTCCAGCTTTGATATTGTCGGAGACATTATTCACGATCTTTCTAAATGCTGGGTTTTCCATCTGCTCGACCAGAATTGCAAGGCCGTGAACGATTGGTATACCAGCAGAGATAAGTGAGGATAGTTGCCGTGAAAAAATTACGATATCTTTTGATTTTACCCTCGACCCTAAAGGATTTAATTTTTTTAAAATATCGAGTGGACTTTTTTGCACAAGAGAAATTTCAAGAACAATTGCTTTTTGACTTCTAAGTCTATTACTTGCTATAGTCTGATCCGCCGCCTCAATTATTCCGGATATTGTAGCACCTGTAGGAATCCTTGTTTTATATTTAAATAACGGCATAATTACTCCTCTATAATCGGTTAGTTATCAAACAGACTGTGTCGCAATCCATCTTTTACCATCTAGTGTTGGATTGCAGTACCATATTTTACCATCAGTTGCTATCTTCTATAAAAATGCAACTTTTTAGCTCATTATGGCACAGTCGCAATGGTATAATGGAAAAGCAAGCTTCCTTCCGGGGAGGTCATAAAGTAACGCATAAAAGCGCAGACCTTTTGTGATCTTTTCAAACGATCAAAAGTGGTGTATAATATATACACCGGACTTTAACCCCGGTAAGGA